>CALDGT010000335.1 GCA_937942935.1 uncultured Chloroflexota bacterium
CGGATGGAAAAATTCGATGACATGCTCACCGCCGTCAATCGTGCGCCCCAAGTCGTCATCGCCAAAGTAGAAGGCGCGGCACTCGGTGGCGGGTTTGGGTTAGTATGTGTTGCAGATATTGTCATCGCCAGCGCAACCGCCACATTCGGATTGCCAGAAGTCCGTCTGGGCATTGTCCCCGCATTGATTTCGCCATATGTCATCAGTCGCATTGGGCTCAATAATGCTCGCCGTCTGATGCTCACGGGCGCACGCTTTAACGGGATAGATGCGCTGAAATATGGTGTAGCAAATGAAGTCGTCACCCCTACAGAATTAGAGAGCCATATCGAAAGTTTGCTGGCAGATATTCGGGAATGTAGCCCAGATGCGCTCGCCACTTGTAAGGCATTGATATTTGAAGTTACAACCAAATCACCATCCGAAACAACATCCTATCGCGCCAATTTATTAGATGAACTACGTGCCAGTGAATCGGGTCAAGAAGGCATGATGGCATTCATACAAAAACGCAAGCCCACATGGGCAGAGGTAGCCGAATGATAACCAAATTATTAATCGCCAATCGAGGCGAAATTGCCTGTCGTATCATCAAAACGTGCCAGAAAATGGGGATTCGGACGGTTGTCGTTTACTCCGATGCCGATGCAAATAGCCTCGCGGTAGAAATGGCAGATGAAGCGGTGCATATTGGCAATAGCCCTGCTAGTGAAAGTTATTTGGTGATGGATAAACTCATTGCCGTTGCCAAAAAAACAGGCGCACAAGCTATTCATCCGGGGTTTGGATTTTTGGCAGAAAATGCCACATTCGCCCAAGCCGTTGCAGATGCGGGATTAATATTTGTGGGACCAACACCCTCCGCAATCGAAGCAATGGGCAAAAAACGTGAATCCAAACTCATGCTCAAAAATGTGCCATTGGTAGCTGGTTATAACGAAACCGACCAATCCGATGCAATCCTCATCGCCGCCGCCGACAAAATCGGTTATCCGATTATGGTCAAAGCCTCTGCGGGTGGTGGTGGCAAAGGCATGAGGCGTGTGAATCATGCAGATGAATTGCCCGATGCGCTCGCAACTGCCCGCCGTGAGGCAAAACAAGCCTTCGGCGATGATACCCTGATTTTAGAGCATTATGTGACCAATCCGCGTCATATCGAAATTCAAATTTTTGGCGAGATTCACGGCAATGTCATCGCTTTTGGGGAACGTGAATGTAGCATCCAACGCCGTCATCAAAAAGTGGTAGAAGAAACACCATCTACCGCGCTGGATGAGGAACTCCGCGCCCGTATGTGTGCCACCGCCGTGAGCATCGGTCAACAATTGGGGTATGTCAGCGCAGGGACAATCGAATTTTTGCTGGATGATAAAAAGCAATATTATTTCATGGAGATGAACACCCGCCTCCAAGTCGAACACCCCGTCACCGAATTGATTTTTGGTGTGGATTTGGTCGAATTGCAATTGCGTGTCGCGGGTGAAGGCTTTGATATATCAAACCTAAATCCAAAATCACGCGGTCATGCAATAGAAGTGCGCGTATATGCAGAAGACCCCGCCAACAATTTTTTGCCCGTCATCGGCGATATTTTGCGCTGGGAAACACCCAACTTAGACGGCTTGCGCGTAGATTCGGGCATTCGTTCAGGCGATGCCATCAGCCCATATTATGACCCGATGATAGCCAAAATCATCACGTATGGCGCAAATCGAGTAGAAGCGATTCGCAAACTCGATTATGCACTTGCCCAAACACAATTATTAGGCTTGCGAAATAATATCAACTTTTTGCGCCGTATCATCACCCACCCCGACCATCTGGCGGGGAATATCAGCACAGGTTTTATAGATACACATCCAGACTTGCTCAAAGATGATGTTCATCCACCCCTCAGCGCATGGATTGGCGCGACACTGGCAAAAAATGAGACCAATACCTATTGGCGTAATAATGCCTTCCGCCCCATCAAAGAGACATTCAAACAAGGAGATATATCTCAAACCGTTTATATCACCCCAGAAAAAAGCGGATATAGTGCTAAATTAGGGGATAAAACGCATTTTGTCAGTGCCAAACGCGAGGGCGATAGGTGGTCATTGGTAATAGATGGACATCGGCAAAGCCTCACTGTGATTCAACAAAATGAAACCACATGGTGGGTTCATGCCGATGGACAAAGTTATCGGCTCGATTGGCAAGACCCGCTTCCTGTCCCACAAAAAGATGCCAATGTCGAAGGCTCATTGCGTGCGCCGATGCCCGGTCAGGTGATTAAAGTACAAGTCGAAGGCGGTCAGCATGTCAAACAAGGCGATGTGTTAATGATTTTAGAGGCAATGAAGATGGAACACCGCATCATCGCGCCTTATGACGGGTTGGTGTCTGCCATTCGATATAAGGTTGGACAAGCAGTTCAAGCCGATGCAATTTTACTCGAATTACATGCAGAAGAATAAAGCATAAACAGGATATAATTTAAGGTAAGGGCGCAACATATTGCGCCCTCTAAATAAAGAGAATTATCTAACAAGAGGTCAGAATATGCCCACTTATGATTATAAATGTCCGAATTGTGACCATCGGTTTGTGGCACGTCATGGATTTAATGACCATCCGCCCGTCTGCCCCAACTGTGGTTATGCAGATGTTACCCGTGTCATCACCAAAGCCCCTGCTGTTGCAGGGGGCATCATGACCCATGCAGGCGATTCGCGTGCATCTAGCAAAGAACAGCTCAAAGACAAATGGGCAGAAGAAACACCTAAACTCCGCAAAAAATTGGTAGAAAAGTTGGGCGAAGATACTGTCCGCAAAAATGCACCCAGCCTGTTCAATAACAGCGATTAAAATTCCCCCACCCCACGCGCACGCAGGCGTTCTAATATCAAAAAGGCAATGGCACTCACAATGAGCAAAATAACACTCATAGCGAGTGCCTGCCCGTATGTACCTGCCCGCCCTAAAAAGCGGAATATCACAATTGAAATGGTCGGCATATCGTTTCTCACCAGAAATAATGATGCACCAAACTCGCCCAAACTCACCGTAAAAGCAAATATCGCGCCGACCAATATCCCCTTACTAATGAGGGGCAATTCCAACCGATACCAGCGCCCCCACCGTCCGACCCCCAACATCATCCCCGCTTCATGAATGGGTTTAGGGATAGCACGTAAAGCAGGTAAAATACTCCGCACCACAAACGGCAATGCGACCAGTGTATGAGAAATAGGGATAAGCCACCATTCTGTCCGCCATACCAACGGCGGGGATGAAAATCCGATGATGAAGCCAAATCCCAATGTGACCGCGCTGGTGGCGAGTGGAAGCATCACGAGCGCATCCAACCATCCCAACAACCGATTTTTTTTATGCGAATTGAGCAATGAGGCAATCATCAGCCCCAAGATGAGCGCAAAGGTGGTTGTTATCCCTCCAAAAATCACCGAATTTTTGACAGCCTCTAATGGTGGCACATTAAAACTCGACCCACGCCCGATGGTGGCTAAATCAGCAAAAAATCGGAGTGTGAACTCGTTTTTATCGGTGAGCGATTGTATAACCAACGCGAACAAGGGCATAAATAATAAAATTGCCATTAATCCAACCGTTCCAATAATTGCCAATCGTTCCGCGATTGTGTGTGGTGCGCGTGCGACAGAGCCTTGCAAATTCACGCTGGTGATAGACCGTTGTAATCGGGTATATAAATTCAATCCAATCAAGATAATGACCATCTGCATCAGTGATAACACCGCCGCCATTGGCAAATTGAATAAATTCATGGCTTGGTTATAAATCTCAACTTCTAGTGTAGCATAACGCAACCCGCCTAATATCAAAATCACACCAAAACTGGTGAATGTGAAAATAAATACCAACAATGCAGATGCACCTAATATCGGGCGCAGTAAGGGCAATCGGATTTCTGTCCACAATCGCCAGCTATTCGCACCGAGTAAACGACTCGCTTCTTCAATCCGTCCACTTTGATTCGCCCAATAGCCGTATACCATCCGCAACACAAGAGGATAGTTATAAAACACATGCGCGATAAAAATCAACGTCAGTGTACGTTCTAATTGAATTGGGGCGCGGTCAAGCGCAAATAATGTCATTGCCAGTGTATTGAGCAAGCCATTATCATCAATCAACGCCCGAAAAGCGGTTGCAACCACCACAGTCGGCAAAACAAATGGCAAAGTAGCTAATGCCAGTAAGGTAGATTTGAACGGAAATTGATACCGCGTGAATACAAATGCACTCGGCACAGCGAGTATCATCGTTAATCCTGTCGAAATCACCGCCTGCCAAAATGTAAACCATAAGGTATCCCGATAATAAGCATTGGTGATAAGGGTGATAAATCCACCCAATTGCAAAATACCATCGGGGCGCAGACTTCTATCGAAAATCGCCACCAATGGATACACAAAAAACAAGGTTAAAAATGCAATCGGGATGATATATATCAAACGGGGGGGAAAAATCCCCCCCAAACGGTGATTCATCGCAAAACCGTTTCTGCCCATGCTTGTAACCATTCATCACGTTTTTCTTCAATGAGGGTATAGTCTAGTGTGAGTGGATTTTCGGGCAATGTGGCATATTCAAGATACAATTCTGGCAATTCGGCGGTGCTATTGACGGGCAATACCCACATATTCAACGGAATATCCTCTTGGAATGTGGGGCTAAGGGCAAAATCTATGAATTTTTGCGCCAATTCTTCATTTGGGGTGCCATTCAAAATACCCACAAATTCAATTTGACGGAAACAAGTTTCATCTGCCACAATCGCGCCTGTTGGCGGATTTTCGGGGTCTAATTCGTTATAAAACACCTCTGCGAGTGGGCTGGTCGCATAACTTACTACTAGCGGATATGCTCCCCCTGCGACGGTAAATTCACCATAATAGGCTTCTGACCACCCCGCCACCGCCAAAACACCGTTATCCGCCAAATCCGACCAAAAATCAAGATAGGTATAATCCCCTTCTTCGCCAAAAACGGCGATGGTTGCCAATAAAAAGGCGAGTCCGGGTGATGAACTAGCGGGATTTTGTACAACCAACATATCTTGATAACGGGGGTCGGTCAAATCGGCTAACGATTGGGGTGCGGTTTCGGCGGTGAATTGGGATGCGTCAAAATTGAGGCACACATCGCCAAATTGGACGGGTGTCACCCGAAATTCATCTTTATCCAATTGCAATTCTTCGGGGACATCGGCTAAGAGGGGTGATTCATACGCGAGGAATAACTCATTTTCCAGCGCACGGCTGAGGAAGGTATTATCCACCCCATACATCACATCCCCAAGTGGATTACCAACGGTGAGAATAGATTCATTGACCATCACCCCCGCATCTGCAAGGCGCAAAATTTCGACAGTAACATCATTTTCGGCTTCAAATTGGTCAATGACGGCATCACTGATATAAAAACTATCGTAGGTGATGATGGTGAGCGTCGTCTGGGCTTGGGTGGCAATGGTAAAAATGCCCATCATCAACACTATAGCGAAAACAAATATTTTTTTCATACAGACCTCCATTATTCGGACGCGATTCATCACGTCCCTACCACAATAAAAAACACCCCTGTGTAGGGGTGCAGAAAAATCACTGTGATAGCGCAACACTCCCTACGGCGGCATGACCCGCATCAGGTTCTAGGGTCGGTGTGGCATTACACACCCTCTCAGCCCGCTTGCACGGACTCCCCTGATTGATTCAATTGTTAAATATCAGTATAGAACTGTTTTTAGGTAGTATCAAGACCCATTCAATATCGGTCATTTTAGAACTAAATATGCTTTTCATGCGTATTAGAGATATATGCAAACATAGAAAACAGAGTAAACACTACAAACAAAAAAGAGGTGAAGATATGACAGAAGCATCACAAACCCCAAATGGCGTTTTTTCTGGACGTTACACAGCAACCTTAGATGGCGATTTTGTATTATTCTTGATTGGCGCACGCATCCCCATGCGCCATTTGCCTAAAGCGGGTTGGGTGGGCAAAGCCTTTAACGATATGATGAAAGTGTTGTATCAACACCCCGAAAAAGGGTTTCTCGGTGGAGAAGCCTTCACACGCTTTTTCCCCATAACCAGCATCAATGTGATGTATTGGCGCAGTTACGAGCATCTTGAACAATTCTCGCGGGATAAATCTGACCCCCATCTTGAAGCATGGCGACGTTTTAACAAAGAAATTGGCGAAGCTGGCACCATCGGCATTTGGCACGAAACCTATCTGATTAAAGCAGGCAATTATGAGGTGGTTTATGGCAATATGCCTCATTTTGGCATGGGCAAAGTGGGGATTCACACCCCAATTACATCCCGATTGAACACAGGTCGTAATCGGATGGACGCAACAGCTATCACAAAATGAAGAGGCGTTTGTGGCGGTTGAATC
>CALDGT010000336.1 GCA_937942935.1 uncultured Chloroflexota bacterium
CGACAATGCGCCCCGGATTTGTGCCATAAATGCGGAACTGAATTTCGTTGCGGTCTGTAAAAACATCTACCTCAATCAAAATATGAGTGGGCGTATCATTTACAAACCGAAAATTTTGGTCGGGTGTCCAGATGGCGGCATCCAAACCGGGTGGGGCATTCAGTTCATAAAAACCGACACGATACGCATGACCGCTACGCTCATTAATCCAAAAACCACCATTGAGCGCGGCGCGAAATAAGGTCGTACTCACTTGGCAAATACCACCACCAATGCCATCGGTTGTGCGTTCACCAGAAATCACTTTGCTCTCGACAAAGCCCGATTCCAATGAGACGTCACCCAAAAGGGCGTTGAAATTCAATTCTTCATCTGGTGCGAGGATGATACCATCGAAACGGCTTGCCCCCTGCACAATATTATGCACCCGATTCGCCCCCGACCCTGTGAATAGGGTAGTCGCTTCGCCGACCATTTGGGTGATGCCCAATTCTTGGGCGGTGATGGCATCATGATAACGGGCGGGTGTGAGGTCAAAGACCATCGGCACAACCCGATTTTCTCGGCTAAAAACAGCTTGTTCAAGTGCCTCTAGTGTGGCTTGTACATTTAATGTTCGACCAGAGGTAGAGGGTTGAATCACGGTTAATTGCCCTGTTGCATCATCAAAATGAAAGCGCCCGTCTTTTGGCAACCCAATTAAACCGGGCGCGAGTGCTTCTAAAGATTGTGCGAAGGCGCTCATATCAATTTGAGGCTGGTAGCGGAATGTACCATCGCCATTATCCACCAATTCCACCCGCACAAGCGAGGCGATTTGTTCTGTGCTGATTGTCCATGGACCCAATATTTCACCATTTATACCTTGTGCGGTGAGTTGGATGGGGGCAGAAAATACTGCTTCTAATTGGCTGGCGATGCCACTCACATCTGCTAAGGCAGGAGAAGATTCATTCACCACCAATTGCAATTCTGCCCCGCCATATAAATTTTGCAAATAGGGCGACAATTGTGCTAAGGTGGTTTCGACATCCATCGTGACACCCGTCTGGGCAGGAGCAGTGATGAGTTGTGTGCCTTGCAATTCTAAATGTGCATTTTGGGCAGGGCGATTGAGTTGCAGGGCGATTCGCAATAATTGTTGATACGCCACATTGGGGTCATAGCGCAAAATTGGGGCGATTGCCTTGCCACTGAACCATGCCGATGCTTGGTCTATTAAACCGCGTATTGCCGATGGATTATTGCTCACAGCGAGGGCTTGATTGACTGTTTCTTCAACATCAAACGAAACACCCAATTCCCCCGCCGTGAATTGCCAAATTTGGTCATTGTAGCGAAAGGTGAATACCGTATTTTGAGGGTAAGTGAACCATTCAGATAATGAGCTAATTGCTTGTGGGCGGGTCATGCCACCCAAAGAGATGCCATTCACATAAACGCCCGGTGTGATGCGGTCAAGATAGGCAAACCGAAAACTGGCTAATGCCATGATGAGGATTAGAACCAGCAACACCCCGCCTGTTACCATCAGAATTGGCAGGCGAATCCACCACGGACTCATGCCAGTGGGTTCTGGTTGAGGTTGTGGGTAGGGGATAAAGCGTTCACTAGATGGATAAGTTGTCATGATGCCAGTTTATTGCCCTTTCTCATATTGTTCCACAAGGGCTTCGGCTTTTTTGTATTCATCAGAGCCTTCTGGCGCAGTATCTAATACTTTACATGCCTCTAAATATTGTTCCATCGTCACACTAGCAGTCGCCGATGTTTTGGCGGCTTCTAATTTATCTGCTTCGAGTTTCATTTTTTCTTCGTCTGTCATCTCGCCATCGGTGGCAATGGCTTTGGCAATATCATCATCACTAAGCGATTTTTGGGTATCTAATAAGGCTTTTAATTTATCGTATGTAGCCGACATGCCACGACTCCTTGTCTGTTGAAGAAGCACCATTCTCTCACGGATTATAACATAAATGAGGATTTGGCAAATATAAGGTTACTGGGCGTTTGATAAACGATTTTTATCTACGGTGTCTGTTGATGTCTTGGAAAAACCAGTGGGTTGGGCAGTACACGCTCTAAAACTTCGCCAGATAAAACATGATTATTAATCGCTAAGTTGTCGAGCAATTGTGGCAAACTAGAACGGATTCGTAATTCATCGCTGGCGGGGGCGCTGACGCTCACAGTTACTAATTTGTTGATAGCGGGGTCTAATATACCGATGACGATGGTCAAATTTCCTTCACCATTATCCATCAGATAATAAGCACATTCCCACTCATCCCACATAAATGGTGCTGGTTGGCTGACTGTTGCATCGCCCACATAATCGGGATGAGTTAATATCTCACGCAAGATGACCAAAGCCCGATTCGATTCTTCTGCAATTGGCAAACTAAAATCGTCTAATGGCGGGACAAATAAATGAATCAGAATGCCACTCAATTGCCCTTCTGTGGCAACCGAGCCAAGATATTCTGCCAAGACAATACCATATTCTGTTGTATATGATTCCCAATTTTGTGGGTATGGCAAACCAAGCGTAATATCGTCAATCGTCAAATTAACTGTTGGTACATAAATTTCTGCCACAGTCGGCGATGATTCCGTCACTGTTACAGTTAATGCCTCATCTTGTTCAGGCGATGAGGCGCATCCTGACAACACCATGATAATGAGGCTAATAACAATTATCATCTTCATCAAAACATACAACCATAAATTCTACAGGGTTCAAAACCCATATATGACCTTTTTAATCATAGTAACATAAATTTTTTCGTGTAGGTAGTTTTTCTAATCGTTTATGAAGATAAAATTTATCTGGCGCTATAAGTTGCCAAAAAGCAGGTTTTAGCGCATGATTAAGGGTAAATGTAAAACGCTTACATATCATTTTATATAGAAAGGGATGGACAATATGCTTTTAGGAAATGGACGCTGGCGTATGATGTTGGCGATAGGATTGATGTTACTCATCAATATTGTGGTGGTGAATGCGGCAGAACGTGATGACGCGAGTTGGACAGTCACTTGCGAAGGATTTCGTAGTAATGGGGGCGGATTTGTCCTCACCCGTGATAACACAGGGATTGGGCGTGAAGAATTGGTGATTTATGCCACCGATGGCAATGGCAAATTGATTTATGAAACGGCGGTTGAATCATTTATTGTTGGTGGTGGGTTATATATCACCGATGGCGTCACCTTCAGATGGACAGCCGCCCCAACCGCAAACCCACTCACAGTCACGGTCATTAGCTCTGCAGGGAATGGATACCCAGAAGAACCTGTATATCAGGTGCAAGGGACATGCGAAAATTTCCCAACCTTCTTAACACCCCTGCCATTCCCACAAGAACGTACCATATCACCCTCTGTCGAAATTAATGAATCATCCCCTTTGGTCACAAACCCCGAAAATATTGGCGAAAATTATGAAGGTTATTTGATTGTGAATACTTTCCGCGCCAATTTACGCAGTGGCGATGGCACAGAATACACAGTTGTGGCGCGTGTGAGTGGGGGGACAGAACTCATTGTTCTGGGTGTGAATGAGGAACGCACATGGTGGCTGGTACAAGTAGATGAGGTGAATGGTTGGATTAATAACGACCTCATTTTGGTACGCGGTGATTTGACCAATGTCCCCATCATTGACCCAATCGAAGCACAAGGCGAAATTTTGCCACCACGTTTCTATTTGTGGATTACTAGCCCGTTATATGCTTTTGCCAATGACAGAGGCGGGGTGATTTGCCAATTAGAAGGCGACCTTGAATATGTAATTGTTGGCAAAAATGGTGATAGTAGCTGGTATCTGGTAGACGCCTATTGTGGCAATAAATGGGTAGAAGGGTGGTTCCCCGCCGAATTTGGCGCAATCCGCAATTTAGGTGCGTTGCCCATCCCCGTCGTTCAATAAAAACACTTTAGGAGGAGGTATTTTACCTCCTCCAATCTGAAGTGATTAACAATTTGTGCCATTTGTGGGGTCACAGGTAGGGCGTGGTGGTCGAGTGGGTTCTTCGGTTGGTTCAATAGTCGTCACAGGCGGAATATTTTCGGTTGGGGTTGGTTCTGGTGTGGTGATAATCGGTGCAGTTTGGGCAGATTCAGTTATCACTGGCGCGACTTTTTGCACCGCAGGCAATAACAAGGCGGTTGTACGGCTATTTTCTGCAATCCATCCGCCACGGCTGGTTTGCCACCAACGGAATCCTTCCCAGCATAATGATTCTCCATACACCGTGATTTGCTCACCTACTTCCACACGTCCAATCACATCCCCGTTTGGAATGGCACGCAGGTTCAATGCGCTACCATTTGGCTCTGCCAAACCGCCACCAAATAATTGACTGGATAAAATACCCACACAAGATGATTTTGCGCCCAATTCTTCTAATGCAGGGCGAATATCATTGGGTTTCCATAGCGGTGTATCATAGGTATTTGGTGCATCATCCACAAAATTATCAGGCGTGAGTAAATAATAATCGATGCGTCCCCATGGGGCTTGACGAGTGATGCTTTCTGCAATCCATACATTGCCCAATTCCAAACCAAGTAAATTGGTGTCTACTTGCCACCAGACAAATAATTCATGTACATCATAACCATTGTCCACGATTTGACCATTCTCTACTTCGATTTTTTCTATCCATTCGCTACGACGGGTGCAAAGCGGTCCTGCGACAACAGTATCCATCATTTGCCCTAATGGAATTGGCAAGGTAAGAAAATTATTTTCGGAGATGAGTTCTGGTTCTTCGTTGGCTTCTTCATCTGTTTCTGGTGTAGTATCACCATCACCGTACAACTCTTCCAATAATTTGTTAATTTGCTCGGTATTATCTACAAGGTTAACCAAATTGGTTTGCTCCCAAGGGAAACTGGTGATAAAGGGCATTTGGGGTGCATTCCCGACATTGAAACGGGCATATCCAACAATGGTGTTATAAATCTGCTCAATTTTGGCGGGGTTATAACTGCTATTATTGACGATATGACCCATATAATAGGCTTTTTCGCCGATGCTCAACCGTGTTGGGGCTGTTCCATCACAATCATTCCCTTGTAACTGCATCCCGCCCATAATACCTTCACTGGGTTTATAGATATGGGGTGTGAGATAATAAACTTCCATACCGCCTAATTGCACGCTTCTTGTTTCCATATTTTGCCAACGAATGCTTTCCATCAGCCAGCCTTCGCGCCCATTCAGGCTCACTTCCCAAAACATGCCGATACCACTTTTGAATGGGATACAGACATAAGTATCGCCTGTTTGGACGAGTGTTCCTTCTTCTAAAATCGCGCCCGTTGCATCTCCTGCGCTAGGTGCAAGCCGATACGCATCGGTTTTGGTGGTTGCCAATAGGGTTTCAAAATCGTCTTGTAATTCCAAATAATCTATATCTCCACCAAGTATCTCACCAAACCATACATTTTCTGTCAAGCGGGCGGGGATATTCGGTTTCAAATACGATGGTGCGGCGTGGTCACATCCTTCATGAGCAGGGGTGTAATTGAGGTTGACCATCATTCCCGCTTGTGGGTTATTGGGATAAAAATCAATCTCATCGGGGTCAATGCCATAAATTTCGGCAGTTTTGCCAGAGACAGATAGGGCGCTCATCATAAGCAGAGCAGTTAAAATAATTGCAGATAAAAGACCTTTGGTTTTCATGTGGTGATACTCCTCATCAAGAACGATTATTGACTGTATAACCACATGATATGGATTAAGCGCCTAGAGAACGCTTATTTCACTTTTTTGAACAGTTAGGATAAAAATATGATGTTATGCGCTATTTTTAGGATGAAAATGAGCCTAATTTGTAGATAACAATTCAGGGTAGAAAAGGATTTTTTCATCATGATGATTTCAGACAAAAGTATGAAAATTCGATTGCCCAAAAATCATAAAAACATTTTGATGGCATTTTCTGATGCGGTCTCACATGCTTTCGATACACATTCTATTCCCTTGCGTTTTACCGTCACAAAAAGTACAGATGAGACATTCTTTTGTGAGGTTGGCGCTCTTGATGTTGACGATGATTCATATCCGATGCCCCAACCCATTTTTGAATTTCGAGCGCGGGAATATGAAAATAACAGCCAATTTAATGCGGTTATGCTCATCCCAACAGGCATAGATTGCCAAATTGGTGGACATGCGGGTGATGCAACCCCCGTTGCACGCTTATTATCGTCATTATGCAATCACCTTATCATTCATCCGAATGTGGTGAATGCGTCTGACATCAATGAATTGACTGATAATTGTCTGGTTGTTGAGGGGAGTGTTTTGTCGCGTTTTTTGATGGGGACAGTTGGCTTAGAAAAAGTGCCTGCAAATCGTGTTTTGGTCATTTTGGAAGAAGTGGATTCGCCAGAAATCACACAGGCAACGATTAATTCTGTATCGGCGGCGCGGGTTACTTTGGGGTTAAATGTGACAGAGGTGATTTGCATGAAGCAACCATGCCCCGCAACAATTCAGTTTAGTACCTCTGGTCGGGCATCTGGAGTCATTCAACATTTAGAAAATTTGGTAAATATCTTAAGAGACCGCCAAGATACGTATGATGCGGTGGCATTGGTGACTGTCTTGGGGGCAGAAAAAAGCCAAGACCATATCATGTACGACTATTATGTGCAAAACACCATTAATCCATGGGGCGGTATTGAAGCCATGCTAACACACACGCTTTCAATGCTCATCAATAAGCCGACTATGCACGCCCCCATGATGGAAAGTTCTGCTCCGCTTAATTTTGGGATTGTTGACCCACGTAAATCGGCAGAAGTGGTGTCGCGTACCTATATGCACTGTATCATGAAGGGATTACATCGTAGCCCAAAAATTGTGACCAATACGGCACTTTTTGGTAGGGCTGGCATTTTAAGTGTCGAAGATGTTCATTGTTTGGTTATCCCAGAAGGCGTTTTGGGATTGCCAACACTAGCGGCAATGCAACAAGGGATTCCTGTGATTGCTGTGCGCGAGAATAAAAATTTGATGCAAAATCGGCTAGAAAATTTGCCCTTTGCACAAGGAAAATATTTTGTTGTAGATAATTACTTAGAGGCGGCGGGATTAATGGCGGCGCTAAAAGCAGGCATTTGCCCATCTGCCATTCGGCGACCTATTCCACAAACAATAACTCATGAACTGAGTCTTTCATAATTTTTATCTCCAAAGAACACCAATAACATACACGTATTGGTGTTCTTTGGGAAAATTATTTGAGTCCACTAGAAGCAAAACTTTCAATGAAACGACGTTGGAAAAAGATGAATAACACCACCAACGGCGCGACAACCAAGAGTGTTCCCGCCATCAATTGCCCATAATTTGTGCCTGCTTCTGTCGCAGAAAACAGTTGGCTCAAGCCTGTGGTGACAGGGCGCACTTCTGCTGTCCGTGTGACCATTGCCGCCCACAAAAATTCATTCCAACGGGCGCTAATTGAGACCAAAGAAAAGGCGATATAAGTCGGGATAGAGAGGGGGATATAGACAAAGCGTAAAATCTGACCCAAATTTGCCCCATCAATCCGAGCCGCTTCTTCGAGTTCTGGCGGAATTTCTCGGAAGGTTTGGCGCATCAGTAGCACACCAAATGCCGATGCCCAATAGGGTATCATCAATGCCCAACGGGTATCGAATAAATCAAGTTGGCGCATGGTGGTCAAATTTTGCACCACCAAAACCCCACTTGGAATCATTAATTGGATGAGGAGGACAAATAATAAGATATTGCGCCCAAAAAATTTCATCCGCGCAAACGCATAACCTGCCATTGTGATGGTGATAATCTGGACGACCAATACCCCAAGCACGACTAAAACACTGGTCAAATAATGCCATGCCCATGGGGCGAGTTCTAAGGCTTGTTGATAATTTTCGAGTGTGATGCTTCGTCCAAAGAAAATATTCCCCACACTCAACGGGTCTGATGATGGACGCACACTAATTAAGACTGCAAAAAATAAGGGGGCAACCCATAATAGACTCACAATCATGGTCAAGATGTCGGCAATAATGCTCCATCCATTTCGTTTATTGACCATCGTCATCTTTCCTTTCAAAAAATGCGAAATTGATGAAGGTGAAAGTGAGTAATATCACCACCAAGACCATCGAAATTGCATTGACATAACCACGAGCTTGTGCCGATGGGTATATCTGATAGATATACCACAACAACATATTCGAGCGATTCGCAGGCATCCCACGATTTAGCACATCGAGTTGTTCCACCGTCTGGAAAGCATAAGTAGAGGCAATCACCAATAAAAATAAGGTGGTACGGCGTAATAGCGGGACAGTAATGCTGAACAATTGTTGAAAATAACTCGCACCATCTAATGCCGCCGCCTCATAAATATCTTTTGGGATGGCTTGTAACCCCGCCAGATAAAATATCATATAAAAGCCTGCTTGCTTCCAAATGTTGACCACAATCACCGACCACAAGACCAAATCGGGGGTATTGAGCCAGTCTTGGGTGGGAATTCCCAATGAGCGCAATACAATATTAATTAACCCGCCTGTATTGCCATATAAAAACGCCCACATACTCGCCCCACCGATGAGGGGCAACAGGACAGGATAAAAGAGGCTAAAGCGCCACAATGCCCTGCCACGTACTGCCCGATTCATTAGTAACGCTAACCCAAATGAAAGCGGGAGCGTCACCCCAACTGTTACCACAGCAAATACGATGGTGTTGCCCAATACCTGCAAAAAACTCCCGACTATTGGGTGTGGTGGGTCTTGGGTGATGAATAAATCGGCATAGTTTTGAAACCCAACAAATGTATCGGGTTCTTGTACCCGCCGACCACGCTCATCCCGTGTACTAGCCCCCGGTTCATACAGGCTTTGTTCTAAGGTGCGGATAGTCGGATAAATGGTGAATAGTCCGACCAAGATGAGGGTTGGCGCGATGAGTAAATAGGGCAAAATGTGTCGCCATTGAGGGCGTTTGAGGCGGTGTGTTTGGGCGATATGAGTTACTTGTACCGCCGATTGTGTTTGTGCCATGATGGTCATATCCTAAAAAATAAAGGCATGATAAATCATTCATGCCTCTACAAATTTACATCAATTATGACGCAGGACGCAATAAATTGCGCCCTACGAATTGCTATATAGCCAATTAACCTTGTTTGAATGGTTCAAGCAATTGGTCAATTTGGGCTTGACCTTCGGCTAAGGCTTCGGCGGCTTGGTCAAGCGACAATTCGCCAGACAAAATTTTGCTCAATTGCAAGTTGATGATGTTTTGAATATCTACACTGCGATAGGCATCAAATTCTTTGACCGCAAATTCTAATTGGTCACGCGCCACACCATATTGCGGATATTCCGCCACAAGGCTCAAGAGGGGGTCAATATCCCATGCACTATAACGGGAGGCGATATAACCAGTTTGTGCGCCCCAATCGGATTGAACTTCGGGAGAGCTAAGGAATTGTACCCAGCGCCAAGCGGCATCAATTTCGGCTTCGGTTTTGGGTGTAGATTCGTTATCGAAGATATACAAATTGCCACCACCGGTTGGTGCGCCATAACCGTTACCATCTTCATTTGCGGGACCAGAGGGCAAAAATGCCACGCCGACTTCAAATGGATTTTCGGAATTGGTGACATCATTCAAAATGCTGGTGAGGCTACCTGTTGTGTGATAAATCATGGCGGCTTGCCCACTCACAAAGGCAGAGGGTGTTTCGCCCCATGCGCTACCACCTTTTGGACCAACACCAAACCCGCCTTCTTCGACAGGCAACCCGACACGAGTCATAAATTCGACTGCGGCGAGGGTTTCTGGGGTATTAAAATACACATTGGTGAGGTCGTTATCTACAACAGGTTTGCCATAGGCGGCGGCAAAACTTTGATAAATCCAGATGGGGAATGTCCCCGCCACTGGCAACAACAAGCCATAGCGGTCAGGGGTGGTGAGGGCTTGTGCAACAGCAATAAGATCTTCATTATTGGTGGGGACTTCTAAGCCTGCTTCGGCGAGCAAATCGGCATTATAAAACAAAATGGGGGTACTGCGTTGGAATGGAATGCTCCATATCATACCATCGGCATCTGTCCCATTGGCTAAAAAGGCGGGGAAGAAGTCGGTGATATACGCATCGCCATCTTCCATGCCTTCAATCAAGAAAGACAAAGGGATGATGGTGCTATCCGAGATAAAAGTAGATAAATCAGTTGCTAACATAATGGCGACATCCACAATGGGGTCTGTGCCTTCTGCAAGGATAGTTTCACGAGTTTGGGTATATGACCCACTATAAACAAGGTTGATGGTGATGCCCGGATTTTCTGCCATGAATTGGTCAGCATATCCTTGAAAAATAGCAGGTAAGTTTCCTTCTACGGCAGATGCCCAGTAAAAATCAATTTGCACATTTTCTTGGGCTTGGGTGAATGGGGCGATACATAACATGCCAATGACGACTACGAGTAATCCTAACCGAGAGAACAGTTTTTGCATATAACAACCTCCAAATAGGGTTCATGAGTTGGAAAACTTCCACAGTGATGATAGCATATAAAGATGTGTTACGCTAAAACTCATATAGGCAATTGAATTAAATGCCGATTAAATTTTGTGGAGCGATATGATATGAAAAAATGGATTATTTTTTGCTTGGTGATGATGATGGTCAGTCTCTCTCAGGCACAATCAGCGAGTTTATTATCCGAGACGATTATCGTTACCGTTCCAGCGACACATGACCGAATCCTCATCCACGACCTGAATACCGATGAGGTGCGTACCCTCACATTTCCGATAATTGGCGAATTGCAATTATGGGATTTTTCGCCAGATGGTTGCCGTGTGCTTTTTACAGTAGATTCGACCTCACTGGGGATGCCAAAACTCTATAGCGCCCGTTTAGATGGGAGCGATGTGCGAGATATGGTGCAATTTAGTGATTTATCTGCCAATGATTGGGGGGTATGGGAGCCAGATTGGGGACTCAATGGGCGAATTGCCTTTACGATGTATCGTATGATGCAAGGCGAAAAGGGTCTCGAAAAACAATCGCATATCGCATGGATAGATGGGGCAGGTGGAACTCCCGATTTTTATAGCCGAACAGGGCGTGAATTTACCCCCACATGGTCGCCAGATGGTGTATGGTTGGCGTATGTTAGTTATGATGAACGTGTCCCCGGTGCCGATGTGTATTCAACGGCTGTCCCAACCCCACAAGGGCAAATCGGCGAACCCCTGCCGACTATCACTGAAGCTGATATGTGGGTGGTGAGCCTCGATGGTCAGACCAAATATCAACTCACACGATTTGATGTGGGCAGTGTGCGTTCTCCGCGTTGGAGTCCAGATAGCACACTTATCGGTTATATTTATTCAGGGAGTTCTTTCAACGATACGTTTTGGATGGTTGCCAATAGTGCTGGGTCATTGAATACCCGCCTCAGTTCTAAAGATAACCTCACCCTAGACCATACTTGGTTTCCAGACGGGAGCGCGATGCTGGCATCTGTGCGTAATTTGCGCGATATTCAACAAAATTATTTGTGGGTCATTCCACTCATCGGCAATGCTGATGAAAGCGCTACCCTCTATTTTAATGACCCTATCTTTTCTTATACCGATTTTCCTCGCTTTAGCGCCAATGGACGTTATTTAGCATTCCGTAATGAGTATCGGTTGGTGATATTTGATAGCACCACGGGCGAGTGGAAATTTTATGATGAAGATGCGCTCGGCAATACACCACCTGTTTGGTCGCCCTCTGGATATGTGGGTGAGGCGAATTGTAGCGTATCTTAGCCAATTGATAACCAAGCAAGTAGGGCTATTTGCTCATTTAATCAGAAGTATAATCCAACAAAAAATCGCGTGTGCCGATATAAGAATTTGCTACGCGATTTTTCTATTTACCAATTAGTTGTCGCCTTAACTTGATTTATACAGGCTTCTCAATTAAAATGTGATTATAGAATTAAAATTATCATTTCTATGAATGTATTAAACTTAATTATTCGTCTAGTTATATAGGAAAATATCAAATGTCAACTATTACAATTATCGATAATGAACATGTGAAATTATACTATCATGAGGATACAAAAATTATCCATCATATCTACACCCCCACCATTGCAGGCGATTTTCTGAAGCAAGAATTAAATGCGGGTGTTGACCTTATCAAAAAATATGGTGCAACCAAGTGGCTCTCTGATAACCGAGAACTCGCAGAACACAATCGAGAAGATAGTGACTGGATAAATAACGATTGGCTACCGCGTGCCATTGCCGCAGGTTGGAAGTATTGGGCTTTAGTGGTGCCAAATAGTTTTATAGCACGTATCAATATGGTTGAATTTACCGAGTCATTCTATAACATGGGTGTTCGTGTGATGGTCACTACAAAACCAGACGAGGCGATGGAATGGCTTAAAAAAGTTGACCGCTAGTAAATGGGTGACTGTATCCCAGTAGGGATGCTTTCCCATGAACATACATGATGCGCCCTTATCGCCGATATTAGCAGACATAGGTGTTTAATAACAAAAAATCGCGTGGTAGATTCTTACACACGCGATTTTTTATTCTCGTATCCCACTGAATATTCAAAAAGACAGCACTCCAGATACTGACTTGTAATGGTTTTTGGTTGTTGCGATAAATTAGCACTAAATAACTAGGTTATAAAACTCTAATTTTTGTTACTTAAAAAAATATACCCTGCTATAATTCATTTATGAAGTGGCTTTCACAACACTTTCATAACAACAACTTAGTATCTAGGTTGTTGTAAAATGTTTCATATTATAAAGTGAGAAAATTGATGAGCGACCAAGTTTTAGTTAGTGCAGACCGAAACAATATTGAAGAATGTATAGACCTTGCCCTCGACTTTGGCATAGGGATTGAGTTGATGACATTTGCCTATCCGGATGTGTTAGATGGCAATTGGAAGCAAACTGTCTCGACATATAATGCCATTTTACGTCCTGTGCGTGCGCCGATTACACTTCATGGTCCATTTATGGATTTGGTCTCTGGCAGTCCAGATGAACTCATCAATCACTTGTGCGCCCAACGGTATCAACATGCCGTCTATATTGCATCTGAATTGGGCATCAAAGTTGTCAATTTACACGCCAATTTCATCGGGTCACTGCATAATAGCAGTTATCGGCGTGGGTGGCATGACCGCAATGTCATTTTTTGGAGCGCACTTGCCGACCTTGCCCGTAGTAACGGTGTGACCATCGTTTTAGAAAATATGTGGGAATATGAACCGAGCATTATCGGTGATGTCTTGCGAGAAGTGAATCACCCCAACCTCAAAGCCTGTTTAGATGTCGGTCATGCGCGGGTCTTTGGAGATAAACATCATACCATTACCGATTGGATTAACCACCTCTCTCCTTGGCTTATTCATACCCATCTCAATAACAATAATGGCATCATAGATGAGCATTATGGCTTTGATTGGGAGAGTGGGGTGCTAAATTACCACGAAATTTTGCCCCTTTTTCGCAAGCTAAAAAATCCACCTTACTTTTGCCTCGAAATGTGGGATGTCAAAGATATGCGCCAGAGTTTGCATTACTTTGAACTAGACAAGATGCCACAAGGATAAAACAAAAAAATCGGCTGAAAGCCGATTTTTTTGTTTGTTGTGAGCATGGAGAGATTCGAACTCCCGACCCTTTGGTCCGTAGCCAAATGCTCTAATCCACTGAGCTACATGCCCGCTACGTAAGGACAAATATATCATAGGTTCAGAATGGGGTCAATACCTCATCTCGTGTGGAAGTGAAAAATACAGATAAATAGAGGTATGCTTGACCTATATAACTCTAGTGCCAAGCCTCTATCGGGTAGTTATCGAATCTGTGCGCGGGCATGTTCTGCCTACATGCCCACGCACACCATAATAATTACTAATCGCTAGAATCCTTGTGTTGCATAGGTAATGCCGGGGAAGCTCACAGCATCTGGTGCGAGAGCATTACCTGCATCCACATCACCCTTCAATTGGTTCATTAGGAAGGCAATGACGAAGTGATTTATTAAATCATGGGCGCGATCCAACTCCCACACAGGGTCAGAGCATAAGTAGTAGAAATAATCGCCTAGCAACTCAATCGTGGTTGGGGCATCTTGGCAACTTGGCGCAAATATGAAGTGGTCTGCATATTCGAAGGTTACTAGAATCTTTTGTTGACTAGATACATAGTCATAGACAGGGCGCACACTCCAGTCGTAAGGTACACTATTATCACTTGTTGCCCCCATGATAAGTACAGGTATGGTTATCTCTGCCAGACCTTCCTCGTTGAATAAATGCCCCTCACCTGACATCGGAATGGCGACATCTACACGCGGGTCACTCATAGCAAGCAACATCCCTTCAGGAATACTATCCAACCCAAGAATCCGTGCCATTTCTGTTTGAGTATAATCCGGATTGGGTGTACATGCGCTTTGGTATGCTGGGGGAGAATCCTCTGTTACTGTGGCACAATATGCCACAAATCTTTCCATGCCCAAGCGTGCGCCTGCAACGATGAGTGTTGTTGTACCGCCACCAGACTGTCCCATCATTGCAATGTGTTCCATATCAATCATACCTCCAAAAGCGCCATTTCCTGTGGTTAGCATCTCAGCATAGTCAATTGTTCGTGAGATTGTGACAGGACGGGCGAGGGTTGTGCGCGGACCATCCTCCCAACCCGGTGTATTCTGCTCTTTGTGGTCTGGAGCAATGACCACAAACCCATAAGAGCTGATATGCTCCGCTAACCACGCATAAAATGGCGATTCGCTATTATGTCCGTGCGATAATACGACCAACGGATAGGGCGCCCCACTTAAATTGACTTCGGCATCATTGAGGGCATGTCCGGCTATATTGACGAGTGTTTGGTCATATGTCAAACCGAGTCCCTCTGCCTTCCAGTGCATAACATAAGTGATATCACCTTCAACGCCAGAAGGATTGAGTGCTGGATACCAGACGCGAATATCCAACGGACCATCAACATCTTCACCCACGAAAGTCTGGGTGCCGACCCAATAGGGTCCATGTAACGCATAGAGAGGCGCATCGGGGCGGAAACCCGCCGGAGTAGGGACGACTGTATCTTGTGCCGTCAGCAGTGAGGTGCTAGAAAACAAAAAGAGCAAGCCGATAAGTAGGAGTGATGTTAGATAGCGTTTCACGAGCTTTTCTCCTTATTAAATAAAAAGGCGCTTTTTCCATGATATATGGGAAGCGC
Source organism: uncultured Chloroflexota bacterium (assembly GCA_937942935.1). Classification (GTDB taxonomy): domain Bacteria; phylum Chloroflexota; class Anaerolineae; order Aggregatilineales; family Phototrophicaceae. The sequence goes on from CALDGT010000336.1 coordinate 15,301, forward strand.
CTCTCATTTTCATATTTATTAGGGTATTTATATATTCTTACTGCTACCCATAGCCTCATGGTACTGCTAAAAATAAATACCAGATAGTGATATTTGTCACTTGTTGGGATTTTGAACAGACACAAAATTGATTGCCATCATACAAGAACAATTGTATAATTTGATAGGATTGCACATTTGTTTTGAAGGAGATTTTTATGCCTCAACTATCAGATACACACTATCAAAAAGCAGTGAATTATATCAAGCAATACGCCAAAAAAAAAAAAAAAACCTTATATGTGTATCA
>CALDGT010000337.1 GCA_937942935.1 uncultured Chloroflexota bacterium
TTATAGATGCACTCAGAGGGTATTTTGATGTTTATGGCGCAGGTAGCCTTGAAGTTTTGCCCCCAAGTGCGTGTTCATTCCCTGCCTATCGGGATAATGCGGCATTAGCTCAAACCTTCCTTGTGCCAGAAACAGGCTATGATATATATCAAATTTTTGATGGGAATGGTATTTTCTCATTCCGTGTGACTCAAGACGATTTAGCCAATGCCAAAGCGGGCGATGTGTTGGGGAGCAATGATGCAGGTAATATCACCTTTGTATATGATGGCAACGGGCAATGCACCGTCACTTATCCCTATCCAGATGGCAAAATGGGCAGTAAAACCTTTATTTGTCAGGGTGAAATCACTGACTGGGGCAGAGTACCTTTAGAGCCTAATTACTTTTTCCCCCCATTATCCGAATAACGACTAAAAAAACAGAGTGGCACATGCCACTCTGTTTTTATTTGGGGACAATCTGCCCATTTTCGACTTGTAACACTTGCGCCCGCGCCAAAAATTCAGATGAAAAAGTATCGAGTTCGGTAGTCGTGAGCAAGGTCTGGCAATTTTCGCTAATCCGACTCAATAAATATGCCCGCCGTTTAGAATCGAGTTCTGCCACCACTTCATCGAGGAGTAATAACGGATATTCCCCTGTGCGCCCCTGCATCCATTCCAATTGAGCCAATTTGAGCGCCAAAACTGCTGTCCGCGCCTGCCCACGACTGCCATATAACCCCGCATCACGCCCATTAATAAACAGTCGCAATTCATCCCGATGCGGGCCCGATAAGGTTGCGCCACGCTCAATGCTCTCGCGCTGTTCCGAGACCAATTGTTGGGCAAATTGTGGCACGATTTCTTCTGGTGTCAGTTGACGATGCAAATCTAAGCCAAATAAATCAAATGATTTTTGACCTGCTGTATCGGCGGATGGGGTAAAACTCGGTTGATACCCCAATGTGAGTGTTTCTTTTTGACCTGTCAAATCATGATGAGCGCGTCCCGCCAAATATTCTAATTCGCGCAAGAATCGTTGCCGACCAGATATAAGAATCGCCCCTACCCCAACCAATTGTTCATCCCAATAGCCGAGTTCACTCACTTTCGCTTTTTTATCGCTAATCCGTTTGAGCAAGGCATTGCGCTGTGGCAATAATTTTTCATAATTTTCGAGGGCATTATAATAATCGCGGTCTACTTGTGAGAGTGTATCATTCATAAAACGGCGACGTTCATTTGGAGACCCTTCAATAAGCGATAAATCTTGTGGGAGAAATAAAACCACTGTCACCAACCCCAAAATATCCATCACTCGCTTATCTACCCCATTCAATTTAATCACCTTTTTGAATTTTGGGGCGACTTCGCCATTATTTTCGAGCATGAGCGTAATTTCTAGGCGGTTGTACCGTCCGTTGCTCATAATATCTGCCGCCAACCGCGCATAGGGCATCGTTTCGGTTTCCATACGCCAATGAATTAATTGCCTATCGGTGGTGGTATAAGGCGATTTTGCGGTCGCCAAATAAGCAAGTGCTTCTAACAGGCTGGTTTTGCCCTGTGCATTCTCACCATATAGCACAAGCGGTTGTTTGGGAAAAGCCAATTCTAAGCGAGCATAATTACGGAAATTTTGGAGCGATAAATGGTCTATGTGCATGGGGGTTATCCTAATCAAAACGCTTGTTCATTATAACGGATTCAGAAGTCATACGCCATGCCCCTACACACAATTGGTTATCCCTCATATAATGAGTATATTCATCGTTAAATTGAGGAAAAATTGTTGCTATGCAAGAGAAGCTAGAAAAAGTCGAAGAACGTTATAATGAACTCGAAAAACTCATGTCTGACCAATCTGCCGCCAGCGATTATGAAAAAATGGTGGCGTATTCTAAAGAACGGTCAGATTTGGAAGAATTGGTGACTGCTTATCGAAAATATAAAAACCAACTAAGCCAATTGGATAGTGCCAAACAAGTCTTTCAAGAAGAAGACGATTTTGAATTGCGCGAAATGGCACGCGAAGAAATCAATATGCTCGAAGCCAGCATCATCGAATCCGAAGAGACCCTACGGGCAATGCTATTGCCCAAAGACCCGCGTGATGATAAAAATGTCATCATGGAAATTCGGGCGGGCGCAGGTGGAGAAGAAGCCGCCATTTTTGCCGCCGATTTATTCCGTATGTATATTCGCTATGCCGAAACACAAGGCTGGAAGGTGAATGTCACCTCTGAAAACGAAACAGGCAATGGTGGCTATAAACGGATTGAATGCGAAATTAAAGGCAAAGGAGCATTTTCTCGGTTGAAATATGAGAGTGGCGTACATCGTGTTCAGCGTGTCCCCGTCACCGAAAGTCAGGGACGGATTCATACCAGCACCGCCACCGTTGCGGTACTCGCCGAATTGGATGATATAGACATCAATTTGGATATGAAAGATGTGCGTGTGGATGTGTATCGCAGTCAGGGCGCGGGCGGGCAATCGGTCAATACCACCGACTCGGCGGTGCGGATGACCCATATCCCTAGCGGTATCGTGGTCGAATGTCAGGATGAGCGCAGTCAATTGCAAAATCGGATGCGTGCCAAACAAATTCTGCTCAATCGGTTGTATGAAGCCGAGCAAGAAAAACAACGCGCAGAACGTGAAGCCGAGCGCCGTGACCAAGTGGGTGGCGGGGATAGGTCAGAAAAAATTCGCACCTATAATTACCCACAAAATCGTGTGACCGACCATCGCATCAATTACAGCAGTTATAATTTGGTGGCGGTGGTAGATGGTGCTATTGATGAATTTATAGATGAACTCGCAACTCATGAACAAGCCGAAAAATTAGCCAATGCAACGGTGTAAACTGCGATGAGCGAAAAATGGATTACCACCAAAACCGATTTATTGTCTCACATTGAGGAGAACTGGAATGCGCTTCATGCGCTTTTGGATGTCCTCACGGATTATCAACTCACACAAATCAAAAATCCAGATGGATGGGCAATTAAAGACCATGTGGCGCACCTCGCCGCATGGGAAAATTCGGTTATCGCCCTTCTGATGGGAATCCCCCGTCATGAAGGGCTTGGTATATCCAAAGCGATTTACGATAGCGATGAATTAGATGTCATCAACAAAGCCATTTTTGAAATACATAAAGATGAACCGACACATGTGGTTTTCCCCAATTTTCATAAAACCCACGAAAAATTATTATCGCTGATTGCCCCCCTATCTGATGAAGACTTGAATAAAGGGTATGGTCATTTTTTACCCACAGAAACAGGTGGTCATCTGCCGACCATCAATGTGATTTATGGGAACACGGCGCATCACTTTAAGGAGCATCTCGGTTGGATAGAGGCAATGCTGGCAAAATATAATAGCGAGAAATAAACACCCCGCCTCGTCAATCGGCATAAACCCCTCTATAATAAACACAAATTTCGATATTCATACACGGACGGCAAGTATGCCGTCCCTACAAGTATGATTAAATTTATCCCTACAGGCATATTGAGGTGAGGACAAATCAAATCTATGTCGCAACCGTTAAATTTTCAACAAGTTATCCTCAAATTACATGAATTTTGGGCATCACAAGGCTGTGCCATCTGGGAGCCATATAACGTACAGGTTGGCGCGGGTACAGGCAATCCCGCCACGCTTTTGCGCGTTTTGGGACCCGAACCGTGGCGCGTGGCGTATGTAGAGCCATCTGTCCGCCCAGATGATGGTCGTTATGGCGAAAACCCGAATCGGATGCAAAAATATTATCAATATCAAGTCATCCTCAAGCCAGAACCGGGCAATCCACAAGAATTGTATCTGAAATCATTAGAAGCACTCGGCATTAATCCGCGTGAGCATGATATTCGGTTTGTCGAAGATAATTGGGAATCCCCCGCGCTCGGTGCATGGGGCTTAGGTTGGGAGGTGTGGCTAGATGGTCAAGAAATCACCCAATACACCTATTTTCAACAAGCAGGCGGGTTAGAATGTAATCCTGTCTCAGTCGAAATCACCTATGGCGTTGAACGCATTGTTTTGGCATTACAAGGCAAAAATTCCGCGTGGGAAATTGATTGGCTCGATGGTCTCACCTATCACGATATGATGTATAACGAAGAGGTGGAGCATTGCCGTTATTATTTTGATATTGCCGATGAAAATGCCCTCAAAACGGTTTATGACACCTATGAACGCGAGTATAAACGCGCACTAGAAGGCAACGCGCTCATCAGCGCCTATGATTATGTCCTCAAATGTAGCCACTTGTTCAATGTATTGGATACACGCGGGGCAATTGGTGTGACAGAACGCGCCCATTACTTTAAGCGGATGCGCGAAATGACCCGCACCATCGCCAAAACATACGCCGCCAAGCGTGAAGAATTGGGTTATCCGTTGTTGCGGATGAATTCCAAGTGGGGAGAACCCCAACCGAATGAACTTTCGGAGCAAGTGGTTTATCAACATCCCCCCACAGAACCTAAAGACTTTTTATTGGAAATTGGGACAGAAGAACTCCCCGCCCAAGATGTAGATAGCGCCCTCGCTCATTTACGCACCACCGCATCAGCATTTTTTGATGACTTGCGCCTGAGTTATGACGCGGTATATACCTTCGCAACACCGCGCCGTCTGGTGATTCATGTGGTTAATCTCACACCCAAGCAAACCGATGTACAATTGGTCGAAAAGGGTCCCCCCGCGAATCGTGCCTTCAACCCCGATGGCACACCCACCAAAGCCGCCGAAGGATTCGCCAAAGGCAAAGGTGTGGATGTATCGGCATTGCGTAAAGAAATGATAGATGGCGGGGAATATGTCGTGGCAGATGTGCATGTCATCGGCAAACCAACCATCGCCGTATTAGTGGATGCCCTACCCACTTATCTGGCAAGTATCAAATTTGCTAAGACCATGCGTTGGAACAGCACAGGCATAGCATTTTCACGCCCGATTCGCTGGCTGGTCGCCTTATATGATAACGCCATTGTGCCATTCGATTATGCAGGCGTGACCAGTGGCAATGTCACACACGGGTTGCGTCCGTTTGGGTCTTTGCCCCAAGTGGTGAATGATGTGATGGATTATTTTGATGCGATGGGCAAGCAAGGCATTGCGCTCAATATGGATGAACGCCGCGAGATGATACGTGAGCAAATCACAAAATTAGCGGATGAAGTCGGCGGGATTATCCCCGATGACCCCGCGTTGATGGATGAAGTGGTTAACTTAGTTGAATCTCCCACCGCATTACGTGGCACATTTGAAGAAAAATACCTGCGCCTCCCGCGTGAAGTCCTCATCACTGTCATGCGGAAACATCAACGTTACTTCCCTATTCAAGATAAAAATGGGGATTTGATGCCCTATTTCATCGCAGTACGTAATGGGGATAATCAACATCTGGATAAAGTGACACATGGCAATGAGCATGTGTTACGGGCGCGTTTTTCGGATGCGAATTTCTTCTATAGCGAAGATATTGAAAAACCACTAGCAGATTATTTGCCCCGCCTGAGTACCCTCACCTTCCAAGAACATTTAGGTTCAATGTTAGATAAGAATAATCGGGTGGCGGGTGTGGTCGAATCGGTTGGGGAACTGTTGGGCATGTTAGGCACAGATATTGCCACTGCCAAAACTGCCTCTGCCCTCCTCAAAGCCGATTTAGCGACACACATGGTTGTTGAACTCACATCCCTGCAAGGGGTGATGGGGCGCGAATATGCCAAATTAGGCGGGATGCCATCTGAAGTGGCGAATGCCATCAGCGAGCATTGGCAACCGCGTTCTGCCAGCGATAGCACGCCAGCAAGTTCTGCGGGGGCGCTCCTCGCCATTGCCGATAGATTAGATAGCCTTGTCGGGTTATTTGGAGCGGGACTCGCGCCAAAATCCACCGCCGACCCGTATGGATTGCGCCGCGCGGCATTGGGTATCATCCAAATTTTGGCAGATAAGAAAATTTCTGCCGATTTGCGCCTGCTCATCAACAAACTGGGGGAAGCCCAACCGATTGCCATATCCGATGAGGTGAAAGCATCGGTTTTGGAATTTATCGGCGGGCGCTTGCGTGTGTGGCTGAGTGAACAAGGCTATAGCACCGATATTATCAACGCCGTATTATCTCAACAAACCCATAACCCGTATCAAGCGACCATCAATGTGGCGCAATTGACCGAATGGGTCAAACGGGATGATTGGGCGGTGGTGTTGGATAATTTTGCGCGGTGCGTGCGGATTACCCGCGCCGAAACTGCCCGTTATGAGGTGAATCCTGCCCTATTCCAACAACCAGAAGAAGGCGCGTTGTATCAGGCTTATCAATCCGCCAGCGCCCATTTGCCAGCAGGTGGTGATGTGACCGCATTTTTGACGGCGTTCATGCCACTCGTGCCAGCGATTAGCGCATTTTTCGGGTCGGGTAAAGGCGATGGTGTGTTGGTTCATGCGGATGATTTAGCGGTGCGTCATAATCGGTTGGGCTTGTTGCAACGGATTGCAGAAATGCAGGTTGGTCGCGCCGATTTGAGTGAATTGATGGGCTTTTAGACTAAGTAACCTTATTCTGTGGCGGACATACGCGGTTCAAATCGCTAGTCCGCCATTACACCCCTGCCTAATCTATATCGTAATGGCGGACTAACGCAGTGTATGTCCGCCACTTGATTACATATATTCTGCTAAAAAGTTTTTAACCCCTTTTATCATAGCATCTACATCTTGCTCATTAAATTTATCAAATTCGCCGTGTGCCGCGGCATTACGAATATCTGCCCATGCGCGTAATTGCTTAGCTTTGAGTTCGTTATATAAGCCACTAGCTTTCAAATCATCTATCAATACGCCAAGCGTTTTTGGTTCGCCATTTTGTTTTTTCACAACAATAGGTGGGCTTTGTCGTTGGCATAAAATTCGTAGTGATTCTTCTAAAATAGCACCTGTCAAAACCGTCGCAGGGACATGATTATAAGAACCTGTTTGTCTTTTAGACCCTGTTAGTAAATCTTCTGCTAACTCCAAATAATCGCCTGTGATATTCGCTTCAATCATTTGGGTCAAATCACCGAGGAAACCTTTTTCATAGTCATCTTTATAAGCAACAATCCATCCATGTAAAGTTGATATATCACTACGACTTGATTTTCTGATGTACTCAATTAGTTGGGAATCACGGGCTTTAATATTCTGAAGCAAATTTACTGTCTTAATTTTAAGTGCTTCAAAAGCACTAATATATTCATCTGTAGAAGATTCCGATCGTCGGGTGGAAAGAATTCGCTTTGCTTCTATTTCAAGTTCT
>CALDGT010000338.1 GCA_937942935.1 uncultured Chloroflexota bacterium
GATGGTTATTATCCTCAAGCCTGCTGTTTGGGCATTTAATTATCTCACACGCCTCATCGCCCCAGAAAATAATAGCCCCACCATTAGTCGCCAAGAATTAGAAATCATGGCAAAAATTAGCGCGACAGGCGGAGGTTTAGATAAAAATGAAAGTCGGATTGTGAGCAATCTTTTTCGCCTTAGCTCGGTCAGAGTATGGGACATCATGACCCCACGCACAGTTATGTTGGCATTTCCGCGTGACCTGACTGTCGAAGAAATTCTGGATAATGGGCAACGCTCTATGCCCTATTCACGCATCCCGATTTATAACGAAACCAGCGATAATATCACGGGATTTGTCTTGAGACACGATATATTCAGAGCCGCCGCCAATGACGAACATGATACCCCTATTCATACATTAGAACGCCCCATCCATTTTGTGCCAGAAACGATGACCATCACCAAAGTCTTAGAAGAATTTGTGAGCCGTCAACAACATATTTTTGTCGTATTTGATGAATATGGTGGCACAGCAGGCATTATCACAATGGAAGATGCAGTAGAATCGCTTTTGGGAATCGAAATCACAGATGAATCTGATGTTGTCGCCGATTTGCGTCAATTGGCACAGCAACGATATGAGCGCCAGCAACTGCTCATTCAAACCGCGAAAGTCGTGCCAGCAATTAAAACGACTCGAAAAACAGGTCAGCCTAATTCGGATATGCCCTCAACAACCCCATCAGACACTTAAACCACAGCAAAAAAAGAGTGGCGACATCGTTTATCAGATATCGCCACGCTACTCTTATATCTTATTCACCCTTAAAAACGGGCGGACGCTTTTCGATGAATGCCGTCACCCCCTCAATAAAATCGTGGGTTTTGAATGTTGCCCCTTGCAACAAGGCTTCATAATCGAGCGCATCCGCAAGTGGACGCTCATACGCCCGATAAATGGCGCGTTTGGTCAGCCCAATGGCTTTGGTGGGCATGGTTGCTAATTTTTCTGCGAGAGTAGTCGCTTCTGGCATGAGTGCGTCATGCGCCACGACTTTATTCACAATCCCCAACGCCAACGCATCAGCAGATGAAACCCGATTTTTGGCATCTGCAAGTAAGGCTAATTCGAGCGCCTTCCCCACCCCGACCAATTGTTGTAAAAAGTAAGTTAATCCGCCATCTGGCACTAATCCAATATTGGCGAATGCCGCAAACACGAAACTCGCATTTTCTGAGGCAACCCGATAATCACACATCAGCGCAACACTTGCACCAGCGCCCGCCGCAACCCCATTCACCGCACACACAATCGGCTTTTCGAGTCCGCGCATGAGTGTGGCAAGCGTATTCAATCCATTACGTAAGGCGCTCGTGATGTCTACTGTGGCGAGTGCGCTATGCAATTCGATTAAATCTGCGCCACTACTGAACCCTTTGCCATTGCCTGTGACCAACACAGCACGCACTGATTTATCTTTTCCTGCTTCTTTTATTGCCGATTTTAGGTCTTCTAATGTCCCCAAACTAAGCGAATTATAAGTATCGGGGCGATTGAGGGTGATGGTCGCAACAGCATTTTTAACATCATAAAGAATATTTTCGTAAGGCATTTTTTTGAATCTCCTAAATAAGTTTTGATATTTATCATGGCGGACTAGAACCGTTTGGCTCGTATATCCGCCATTACAAATTAAAAATGCGGTAATAGATGACTAGCGCAAAGCGCGTGTGTCATCCACAACCTATCCTTCAGATTCTGCCAGCGCGTCTAACACCGCTTGGGGCAACAACACATTATTCAAATTATGAATCACACCATTGGTCGCTTCTAAATCCGCAACCGTCACGCGCACCACTTCATTCAACACAAGGCGGTCATTGCCATCAATCGCCACACGGACAGATTCGACAAATGTGCCATTATCAAAAATGGTATCTATAGTCGCTTCTTCTGCGCCTGCCACTTCGCGCAAATCATCAGAGGTTACGACCCCTTCAATGATATGATACAGCACAATTTGCTCTAATAATTCTGGGGTTTCGAGGGCTTCATCTAAGGTGATTCCCAACGAGAAAAACAAATTATCAAAGGCAGAATTGGTGGGCGCAAGCAAGGTATATTCGTCTTCACCATTGAGCAATTCAACCGTTTCTGGGCTAACAGCCGCCACAATTTCGACCAATGTGCTATACAACGGGTCAGAGGTCAAACGTCCCGCAATCGTATTACCTGTGGGGAATACATTCGGGGTTGCGACAGGTGTACGGGTTTCGCGTGGCGTCGTGACAGTCACACCACTCAAGGCTTCTAAACGGGTTTCCATGCCAAAGGGATAAATCATATCGGCGGCGGTGTGCAAAATACCGTTGGATGCCGACACATCAAATGGTGATGCCACCCGCGAAACACCATTCAAACGAATTGTCCCTGCTTCGACCACAATTTGCATCGCGGTATCTTCGAGCAATGTCGGGATAATGCGACCATCTGACCCAATGAGTGAAGTAGACGTTTTTGTGCCATCCAGCATGTGATAAAGCAATAATTCGGTGAGCAATTCGGTATCTGCCAAAAGCACATCCACAGAATAATCAAACACACCCGCCAAATTCAAAAAGGCTTGATTAGTGGGCGCAAAAACAGTGGTCGCACCTGCGCTAGAAAGCCGTTCTGCGATAACAGGGTCGGCAACAGCAATCGCATCAGCAAGGGTCGAATAACGGGTTTCACTGTTAATAATATCGAGCAACGTCGGGGCTTGAGCTTGGGCAATGGATGCAACACCCAAAATTATCATCAAGACCATCAAAAGTAATCCATAACGGCGCATAAATGCCTCCTCAAATAGCTTGTCTTAAAATCGTGTAGCAGTATATCACAAGGAACGGTATTCCTCGAAATTTCAGGCACAAATACCCTGCCTTTAGGCATGGGGATGCTTATCATATCCTAACGTGCGCTTGGGGTGATTGTAATCTGATTAGAATAAATTGATAGGGTAAACAATATACTTTTACGGATAGGACTATTGCGATGAGTGTGGATTTATATTGGGATAATGATGAGCAAACCATCGTCTTATGTGAATTTTCTAAGGGATGGACATGGGAAGCCTTATTTGGCGCATTGAACAAAATTAAAAATCTCACCGAAAACAGAAATGAGACCGTTGGCGCAATTGTGGATATGACCAAAGGCTTAGGTGTGCCGAATGGGTCACTGTTCAGCATCGAAACACGCGACAAAGCAAAGCAAATGCTCCAAATGAGCGCCAATGGCAAGGGACCAATCGCCATTGTTGGGGCAAATGGGGTCATTCAATTGGTCGCCAAAGCCTTCGCATTGGTAGATAAAAATGCGCTCAAAGATGTGTATTTTGTGGATACCGTAGATGAAGCCCGTCAAGTTTTAGGCAAACGACTCGCAGTTAAAATCGGGGCATAAGACGGTGTTGTGCCGTCTTATGTCGTCTGATTCAAATAATCGAGCATCATCGTGCGTGCATGGTCATACATCCCTGCTTCAACATCGGTAAGCGCCGATTTTGGGATATATTGCCATAGACTATCTTGCATCTTCGATTCGGAATCGAGCAATAATCGCATTTCCTCTGGGGTTTTAATCACCCGTTTTCCCAAAACATCTAATGTTTTGCTTTTGCCTTGTGGGTGAATTTGCTCTGCAATCAAATTTTGCCATGAGATTAAATCGCTATCCGTAATAAATGAGACCCAATGGTCTGGATTTGCCGATGCCAATTGGTCATATTGCCACTTTTCGAGGCGGATATAATCACGCTCGTCCATCACAATCAAAATGATATGGAGCATATAATATTTGAATTGTGGCGGACGACCCGCCCAATCTTTGCCCGCAAAATGTGGTGCAAGCATGTGAATTGCCCAATATTCATCTACCGATAAATGGGCAACATACCCCGCCACAAACGCCCGTTGTTCGGGCGAATGTGGTCTGAGTAAATCTGGATTACGGTCTAACATCACCCTCGCTGGTGATTCTAAAATTGGCATTCGGTGATGATAAAAATGGGTATGTTCGCGGGGCATCCCCGACCCTACCCTCGCATCTGCCGCGATACTGCCAAGCAAAAAAGCACCTGTATGCGCCATCAAAAAATCGCGGTGGGCATGAGGAATATGAGCATCTTTTAGGAGGCGCTGGGCAACCTCCAAATGAGTAAATGGTGTTGGCATTCTTCTATAACCTCAAAACGGATAAATATCTATCCCTATCATACCACCAAGTACAACCAATAGCGGAGCGATGATTAGGGCAGGCAGGAAATTAGCTAGGCGAATTTTTTTAATTTCTATCAATGCCAATGCCAATCCCATCAAGACAATACCACCCGTAGCGGTTAATTCGGCTATCATTGGGTCGGTCATGAATGAGCCTGCAACCATCCCCAAAAGGGATAGCCCGCCTTGCACAACCAAGATGGTCAATACACTAAAACTCGCCCCTACCCCAAATGTCGCCGCAAATGCCACCGCGCCAAATCCATCTAAGGCGCTTTTGATGGCAATCAACCGAAAGCCTTCTGCCAAACCCATACCGTCTTGCATAGAACCTATAATCGTGAGTGGTCCAATGCAATACACAAGGCTAGTGGTCACAAATCCGTTGATGAAGCGTTCTCGTTCAAATGTCACTTTTTCGGCATCGGCATCATCACCCAAAGAATTTCCTGCAAATTTTTTTTGTAACCATCCCGCTAAATTTTCGAGCGCGAGGTCAATCCGCAAGGCTTCGCCAATTATCACCCCTATCAGAATTGCCAACAATACAATCATCAAATTGCCTGTTTTGCCTGCGTTATCCACCCCTAAATAAAATACTAGCAACCCCAACCCAACCATGACCGATTCTTGCATTCGCTTTGGCAACCGATTGCCGACCAATAAGCCGATTAAACTACCAAACGCGACTGTAGCCATGTTCAGAAATGCACCTGCCATGAGATTTATCCTCTTTATAATGATGATGAAACCAGCCAATAGACAAAAAAATAGGGCATAGCGCCATGCTATACCCTATCTTGAAAACCCGATTTTGTATAGATACGCTAGAAGGTCTTGGTCAGCCAATAAATACCCTGTGCCGAGAGTGGCGCACCCGCCATAGGCAATTGTTGCATCATGCCTGTGATGGAATAGCCAAGTCCAACAAAAAACGAAATGTTCTCTTTGGCACAACGGATACGGGCTTTTTGTGAGCCACGCTGGATAGCAATTTCTTCTGCCATTTGCACCAAGCGTTTGCCAATGCCTTTACCGCGTAATTTATCCCCCACCCACAACAAGTCTACCGTCAAAATATCTTGATGGATAAACCCTGCCAAACCCGCCACCACATCGCCTTCAAAATCATCGAGGCTGATGTCTACGGGAAAAACATCGGCAACCCGACGTTCTGGCACGACAGACATCACATCGCGCAATTTGCGAGAGAGATATTTATAGAATTGTTCATCGAGCGCATCTGTCACTGTAAATTCGTATGTTCCGCTATAGCGTGCTTGTAACTGCGCGATTTGAAGAATATTATTTTTAGCCATGAAATTATTCACCCTTAATCAGGTCATTCGGTTGCATTAAGAAGGACTTCATCTCTTCTACACGTTCCGCAATCACTTGGTGAGCGCGGGCGCGTACCGACGGGTTCGATAAGTTGCCAGCTATCCAACGGCACGATGCTACATGGCGTGCCGCGACAAATGTTTGTAAGGTCTTCATCATCTTTTCCGGTTGAGGTCGGACTTGGGTATATCCGTCCCATAATGTAAGACGTAAATGGTCGTAACTTGGTTCATTTCTATTCATCCATAACATCGGTGCGAGGTCATAAACGTAATATCCATAACCACAATATTCAAAATCTATTGCACCAAGTTTCATGCCGTCCCAAACCATATTTTGTGGGATAAAATCGGCATGGATGAGTCCGAATGTTTCTGCGGTTTGTCCCAAAAAGTCAAAGGTCTCTTTCACACGGTCTTGAACATGCTTCATCACCACTTTTTGCTCATCTGTGAAGATACTCGCGCCATCTTTAGGGTTATACGGAGAATCATCTCCGAACAAGCCTTCATAATCTAAACGAGGACGAGAAAAATCTGCTGGTGTGATAAAAGTAGATGCTACCGTGTGCAATTGACCGATAAACTGTCCAATAGTGCGAATATGCTCATCTGTCATTTGCGCGTAAGTGAGGGGTTCACCTTCTAGCCGAGTTGTTAAGGTGCAATATACAGGAGACGATTCACCTTCTAATTCACCTGTATAAATCTCGCCAATCGGGGTGGGTACATGCACACCCTTTTCGGCGAGTGCAGATAGCCACATCAATTCAGACCATATGGCGGTCAATGGGCGTAATCCTGCACGATAGAGGCGCAGAATATAATTCCCTGTTGGGACTTCCACCTTAAAAACAGCGTTATTGGTATAATTCACCAAAGAAAAAGTCGCATCATCAAAGCCAAAGTGTGCAATAGCACGAGTAGCTAAGTCAGAAAGACGTTCTAATTGTGCCTCATAGGGCAGTTGGTTAAACTCGGTTTTGACATGAGAAAGTTGCATAATGAACGTTGTTCCTTTTGATGATACTTTTTCGCTCAGATACTAAAGACGACAATACGAACACAGCCACACCGATAAATAGTCTACTCGTGGGGGGTGCGCGGATTGCTCGTCGCGTCTGCGATGAGCGACCTAGGACAACGTTTTTGTAAGAGGGGTTAGACGGGTCTTAACGTTGGACTAGCGCACCCATATTTTGACCATTGGGCAACAGAACATTTTGGATGAGGAAATTAGGTAATGCCATTGGGTACGCCTCCTTAAAAGATTTTTAGAAAATTTATGAAAAATTCAAATATGTTTCATACACTGCAAATCAGTGTAACACAGGTTTATGAATTATGTCAATAAGCGGGTTTTTCAATTTTTTGCGAAAATATGGGCATATTTTCGCTTTTTTAGGATACTAGGACAACGCTTTATAAATTCTAATACCCTTCCTGACCTGTTCAATTGGAATCTTAGCATCTATTTCAATACCTGCCAATTCTCCTGATTTAGCAACCTCAACAGGTGTTTTATTGACTTGTAAAGATGCAACCACTTGTTCCTCAAATTCAATATCGAATTCATAGGCAATTTTGTCGTTTCGATGTAATTCACAACCATAAATAATATTCACCCCTATCGCATTACTTTTTTTCCAGTATTCATCAATCGTCCCTATCAATTGATAATGTGTTGGTATTGGTTCAACAAATCCATTTTGGACAAACAATGGCTTTATATGCTCATACTGCCACCCTAATTTCTGGAAATTTCGGAGTATTTTATATAAGTTCCAAGTTGTCATTAAGCCAACATAACTTCTCTCTGATGTTTCTAAAACGGGTTCATTAAATAACTGATTCTTACCATTTAAGCGCGAATCAGGAGGTAAATTCCTTTGATGATTGACGATAAAAAGCCCACGTATATCGGTTCTGTTAAGTTGCCTCATGCGCGGAATAAGATGCTTGGATACCTGTAAAGCATCATCATCTGAAGGTCTGCCTACAAGTCCTTTAATTTCAGTCAATATTAACAAACCATCTTCTAATGTAATCTGTAAGTCCTCATCCTTATTCTTAGACTTATCATCATTAGCAATTTGTTCATCTACATCAACAACATCTTGAAAACCTAAATTTTCGAGCGTTTTCTTCACAGCAGATACAAGTTTATCACCCGTCTCAGTCAACAAATCATACATATATTGATGTGATTGACGCTCATTTTCTATTTCTGAGTTTAGTTCCGCAATTCTCTTTTCAGTTTCTGCTTGAAGGCGTTCAATTTCATTAAGTTTTTGAATCACAATAGGCAATTCATATTCAGTGCGATGAATCCATTTTTTACCTTCATGATAGGGAAATAACTGAGGTGCAATTTCTGGCAAAAAATCGGAAAGAAATTCGGCGAGAAACGCCGCCTT
>CALDGT010000339.1 GCA_937942935.1 uncultured Chloroflexota bacterium
AGGATGTCCGCAGTGCTGTGGCACGGGCATTAGGCAACATTGGAGATGCGCGGGCGGTTGAACCCCTCATCCCCTTGCTGAAGGATAAAGAGTGGTTTGTCCTCGGTGCTGTGGCATGGGCATTAGGAAACATCGGAGATGCGCGGGCAGTTGAACCCCTCATCCCTTTGCTGAAGGATAAAAACGAGGTTGTCCGCCGTGCTGTGGCAGAAGCATTAGGCAACATTGGTGATGCGCGGGCAGTTGAACCCCTCATCCCCTTGCTTAAAGATGAAGATAAGTATGTCCGCAGTGGTGTGGCAGAAGCATTAGGCAATATCGGAGATACGCGGGCAGTTGATTATCTCATCCCTTTGCTAAAGGATAAATATAGTGATGTCCGCCGTGATGTGGCAGAAGCCCTCCGCAAAATCGGCACACCAGAGGCATTAAAAGCCCTGCGCGATGCGGGGTTTGAATAATTTTTCGGTGGCGAGATATTTTTTCATTTCGGTGGGACATACGGGCGCGGAATTTTTTATCATTTCGGTGGGACATACGCGCAAAAATCGCGCTAGTACCCACCCTACAATCATATTGATTTATCGGGGAAAAATCAGGCGATTAGTAGGGTGGCATGTATGGGACGATTAGCGTAGCGTATATCGTCCCTAATATCACGTCGCCTACGTGCCACCGCCTAGCAGATGTGCTATAGTATATAGGGAATCGCTCGGCTCATGCTAGATAGGGAAAAATCGCATGTCATCCCCAATAAAACCACTAAAATGCTTGATTTTCGGGATATTTATGGTGTGCATGGGGATTTTTTCGCCCATCCACGCCCAATCATCTCATCCAGATTATGAGGAACTGAGGTCGCTCATGCAGGCGCATTTGGCACAGGGCAATCCTGATGATGCGATTGATATTGCCTATCAGATTTTAGACTATTACCCGTATGATGTGCAGGTGCGTTGGGAAATCTTGCCGATATTGATAGAAGAACATCGTTATTATGAATGTTTAGAGATGGGCAGGCGAGCATTTCAGATGGGGGTGGCGATTACGCCAGAATCGGCGGAATCCATCATCCATGTGATGGAATGTAGCCACATCGTAAACCTTTGGATTTACTATTCGGCGATGGATAGCACCGATTATGCCGTCACATTGGGCGAATTATTGGCTCAAAATGGGTTGCAAACCACCTATTCAGAGGCGCTCCGTATCGCGGACTTGCCTTATCCAGACAGCGAAAATAGGCTACAGATGGCGACTCAATTGGTTGCATCAGATGAAACATCCCCCTATTCCCATATCGTCCACGCTGAAGCATTAGCTACCCAAGCATTTTATAATGAAGATAATGCCATTTTACGGGGAGCTATCGCTGAAGCCGATTTAGCCATCCGCCTCGCGCCCGATTTGGTGTGGGCATACACCACACGGGCATATATGGCGTTCTATGACTATTTTCTGAATGAAGAAAAGGAAGATTCTATTCAAGAGGCGCTCGATTATGTTCAGATGGCGCTTGATATAGACCCCACCAATTATGAGGCACTCATCATCCAAGTGATATTACTCAGATACATGCCTGATGAAGCCTTACAAGCACAAGGCGATGCCGCTTATGAACACTTTTTGAATTTATATCCGTGGGCGATAACACCAAGTGAGATAGAAAACGCGGGTTGGTCGCCAGAAGGTTGTGAACAGGTTGCACCACGTTTTCACCAATTTATCGCCTATTATCCCTATCCACCGTATAGCACCGACCCGTTTGATATTTATGAATTTTATCACTATTGCGGGTTTGATAGTGTGGAATTTGTGTGTGACCCAACGCTCGATTATCCAAGCACCCTTTCGGATGTCTTTTTACACAATCGGTATGAAGGGCATTTCTTATCGCTGGCACAATGTTGGGCATCATTTGAGCCAGAAAATGGTGAGGCACTCCGCGCATTGGGCGATGCGTATCTGTGGACAGCACAATATCCCTTGCCCATCGTGCGGATTTTCGATATGGGCGGACCCGCCCCGATTCATAACGGAGAACCGTATCAAAGCGCGATAGAGGCGTTTAGCAGGGCGATTGAGTTATCCCCCGATGATGCTTATTTATATGCCAGTCGTGCCGAAGCCTATTGGTTACTCCAAGATTATCCCGCGTGTGTCGAAAGTGCGGAGCAATCGCTGGCATTAGACCCCAATTATGTGTATCCGTTAGAATTGATGGTAGTCTGTTCTCATGCGAGGGGCAACCTGACCGATGCGATTGTGGCGGGCGAAATGGTGCGCCAAATTGCCCCAGCCAATACCTTTGCGCTGATGGCGCTGGCGGATAGTTATTTGAAAAAAGATAATTGTGAGCAAGCCTTAGCCATTGCGGATATGAATCTGGTCATTATCCCCTATATAGAGATAGAAGAATCGGATATTATCACCAAAATCAGAGAAGCGTGTGAATAAACCAATCAGAACAGGAGAAAAAATTCATGATTTTTGTCCCACCCAACACGGGCGAGCCATTGGTGGCTGGCATTATCTGTAAAATTAGCACCGATAGCACCCATGGCGCGTATACCGTCATCGAATTGAGTTTGCCCGCAGGTGGCGGTGCGCCCTTGCATACTCACCAGCGAGAAGATGAAATTTTTTATATCTTAGATGGGGTGTGTGAGGTGACATGCGATGGCAAAACACATCTCGCAGAGGCGGGCGCGATGGTCGTTTTGCCAAAAAATAGCCTGCACGCCTTTCGTAATGTCGGTGATAAGCCGAATCGCATCCTCATCACCGCCGTCCCCGGTGGATTAGACCATTATTTTGCAGAATTGGCACAAATCCGCAATGATGACCCAGAAGCAGGGCAAAAAGTCGCCGATATTCATGCGCGGTATCAGATTCAGTTTTAGGCGTATTTATCCCTTGAAATACGTTTGTAGGAGCATCCTTTATGCAAGTTAGTTTTTAATACGGAGTATAACCTCACCCCTAAATCCCCTCTCCTAAGCGGAGAGGGGACTTCAAAATCACATGAAACGACGTTTTCGCACCCTTCTCTAGCATGGAGAAGGGTGCGGGGGCTATATGAATTCGCTCATGCTCTGGGGCGAATTTCAAAAGCTAATTCTGAGCGAAAAAAACAAATCGCAAATTCTGCAAAAAAATTAACTTGCCCTAAGATAAGCAAGAGAGTCTCCCCTCTTGTGTTTTGATATTGTGTGTAATTGATACGTAGCAAATCAGCCATGTTATTCATCATCCAACAATTTTTGGAGTTGATTGGCGGCAGTAGCGGAATCGTATGGCGACCATACATCATATTCCGTAGCTAAAAGTATCGGAGTTTGTTCCTCTTGGGCAAGGTCATTCATTAACTTTTGAATGACTTGCCATTTTTCATGTCGTTTAAGATGCCCTAATTCCTCTATCAATTCGTTTATATTCATCATGATATTATCCTCTCACGGGACAAGGGTCAAAATGCCATCGGCTTCTTGAACCACCCATCCGGTTTGATTGTTATATAGCACATGCCACCATGTATACCCCTCTGCGGATACGGGTCCGCCGATGATTTGCACACGCGCACCGGGCGACAAATTTTGTATCAGGCGTGAGCCTGTGCTGGTGTTCTCGCGCATTTTTAAGCCTTCATCGTTGGTATAAACAGTCACATAAGCGCCAATTTGGAAGCGCGACAAATCTAACGGCTCAAACCAAACATCGCCACCTGCGCTTTCGGCTGTCCAACCGCGTGTCCCGTTCCATTCCACACGCCACCAAACAATCGCATCATCGCACACGGGACCTTCAATCAGTTCCATCAACCCGCCCAATTCGATAAAATCAATTTGGGTGGCGGTCACACTCGGCGATTGGCGCATCCGATTTCTGCCCCCTGTGGGGGTGAGCCTCGCAAAATCGCCCACCGCAAAATAAGAGGCAGATGTCCCCGCACAAACAAACGGAATGCGCGTTTCTGTGGCGGAGATCGTAACGGGAGTTACGTTCAAAGTACGTGTTGGGGTTGGCGGAAGCGACAATGCGCTTTGTGTGCGGGCAAAAGCGGTCTGGGTGGCATAAAATTGGCGGGCAATTTCTGTGCCTTGCACATCCACCGTATTGGTGAAGGTCGGGCTTGGGCGCGGGGTATTGGTCGCGCTTGGGGTGACGGATGGCGTGACCGTCAGCGTTGAGGTATCGGTTGGCGATGGCGTGATGGTGAGGGTCGGCGTGGGTGTGATGGTGGGCGCGAGTGCGGTCTCCGTGGCGATTCTGGCGATGGTGGTCGCTTCAATACGTTGTTCCAATGCCAACGCGACGGCTTCTGCCTCTGCGGTTTGTGTCGAAATAGTATCGAGTGTCGCTTGGGCTTGGGCATTCAGGGTCGCCGCCCGTTGGGTACTCGATAATGTCGGGGTAAAGGTATTGGTCGGTGTGTTGGTGATGGTCGCCGTTGCCGTTTTGGTGGATGTTGCCGTATTTTCGGGCGTATTGGTCGCATCGGGCGTATCGGTTTGCACCAACACGACAGCCGGTTGTGATGTTGGGGTGGCGGTTGCTGTGACCGAATTATTATTCATATTTGAAAACACCAAAAATGACCCAACCCCCAACACCGCCAAGACAATCACCCCAACCACCCATAAAAGCGGGTTACTTTTGGGCTTTTGGGCGCTATAAGTCGGTGGGTATGGTGTGCCGTATTGTTGCGGTGGCGGGGGCGTGCCATACGGTTGCGGTGTGCCATACGGTTGGGGGGTAGGATAGGGTGTGTTGCCAAATGGGGTCGGTGGATTGCCCGCAAACGGTGTTTTTGGGATATTGGATGGGGTTGGTGTGGGTGCTTTTGGCAAATTAAAGGTGAAAAAGTTGGTATGCACCCCGCTACTAATCCCCGCGATGGCGTTATGAAATGCCCGCGAAAATTCCATGCAATTCGGATACCGATTTTGTGCCTCTTTCGCCAATGCCCGATTCAAAACGGTGCTGACCGTTGGTGGCACAGTGGCGCGGAGGACATTGATATCGGTGGGCATTTCGTTGAGGTGCTTGTGCATGAGCGCGAATGGTGTATCGGCTTTGAATGGCATTTGCCCTGTGATGACGGCATACATCAACACACCCAACGCATATTGGTCAGAGGCGGGCGAAACAGGGTCGCCTTTCCATTGTTCTGGGGGCATAAATGATGGCGTGCCAATAGATGCGCCTGTATGGGTGAGCGCCGATGAAGAATCGCTGAGGAGTTTGGCAATCCCAAAATCCACCACATACGCCCGCCCTTGATGGTCGAACATGATGTTACCCAATTTGATATCGCGGTGAATCACACCCAAACTATGGGCATAATCCATCGCGCTCCCAATCTGATTGAGCAATTCATCCGCTTCTTCTAATGAAGGCAATGGGCGATTTTCGGTGATGAGCCGATTAATCCGTTCTTGTAACGACCCACCCGTGAGGTAACGCATGACGATGTAGGTATACATCCCTTGTTGCCCATAATCGTATACAGGGACAATATGTGGATGCTCCAATTTGGCGGCGGTTTGCGCCTCGCGGTTGAAGCGCTCCAAAAAGCCCGCCTCTTGTGCCATTTGGGGCAACATGACCTTCACCGCCACTGTGCGATTGAGGGCGCGTTGTGTGGCGCGGTATACACTCCCCATGCCCCCTGCCCCTAACATTTCTACGATTTCGTATTGTCCTAGTCGTTGCCCAATCAGTGCATCTGTCGTCATCCGCTCATCGCTCCTGTGTCATTCATCCCAAATCCGCCATGATATTTGGGGGTTGTTGTTTTTGACCTATCGGTGGCACATATGCCTTGTGGTGACACATACGCCTATCGGTGGCACATACGCTATCGCTAGTGCCACCCTACCATCTCATTTATCTTGTAGGGTGGGTACTAGGGCGCTTCTCGCCTGTATGTCCCACCATCCCATTCATCTTATTTATCTTGTAGGGTGGGTATTAGGGCGCTTCTCGCCCGTATGTCCCACCGTTTCCATTATTTTTCCCACACGTCTTGACCTGCCAAAACACGCTCTACCTGATTGATAAATTGACCAATCTTGAGGGGATACCCGATGAACGCATCGAATCCCATCTCACGCGCCCGCACGATTTCATCGGTATAAACGCTACACGCCACAATCGGCACAGTCACCCCATGTCCACGGAGCAAACTCAATACATCATACCCAGTCATGCCGTCTAAATTAAGGTCGGTGAACACAATATCCAACGCCGAAAGCGATTGAATCGCTTCGTTTAACCTATCGACACTATCTACCGTGGTATAACTAAAATTGGCATTGCCCAATAAGCGCGACATGATGGTGATATTGCTGGCGGTATCATCAATAATCAGTGCATGTGGCATGGTTTATCCCTTATATATCTGATTTTGTCTGATATGGCTATTATAACACCATCTGACGATGTGTGCATTTATTTATCGAACACAGCATGATGCCCCTTAATGCAAAAGATAACACGCCAAGCGTTATATGTTATTGACAGGTTGTAAATATTACGAAAAACGTAAAATATTTTTTACGAAATTCATAAAAAATTTCGGTTTGATTTTGGAGTTTGGGCTTATAATCAAGACATATAAGCATAATTTGGGAATTAAGTCTTATGATGAATGCCAAGCCAATCGCAACGACCACCTATATTCAAATTGAC
>CALDGT010000340.1 GCA_937942935.1 uncultured Chloroflexota bacterium
GTAGCTTGGTGGTCGCGCACGCGGGTATCAAAGAAGAGATGATTGGGCGTGCAACAGGCGAAGTGCGCTCATTCACACTATATGGCGATACGACAGGCGAAAAAGATGATGACGGCTTCCCCATTCGGCGCGATTGGGCAATCCATTATCGCGGGTCTGCGATGATTGTTTATGGGCATGTGGCGATTGGCACACCCCAATGGGTAAATAATACCCTCAATCTGGATACTGGTTGTGCCTTTGGGCGGATGTTGAGCGCCCTCCGCTATCCAGAAAAAGAGGTGGTACAAGTAGATGCGTTTGCTGAATATAGCCCACCAAACCGCCCCTTCTGGTTAGACAAACCGCAAGAATTAAGCATCCAACAAGGACTTGATGACCAACTCGCCATCACTGATGTGTTAATTTTGAATGACCCGATGGGCAAACGCTTCATCGAAACCCGTTTAGATGGCAAGGTGCAAATTCGCCAGAAAAATGCGACTGCCGCCTTAGAAGTGATGAGCCGATATGCGGTCAATCCCAAATGGCTGGTGTATCTGCCCCCTACCATGTCGCCCGTGAATACCAGCGATAAACCCGATTTATTAGAACACCCCGCGCAAGCCTTTTCGTATTATCAAGATATGGGCATAGAAACAGTCATCTGCCAAGAAAAACACATGGGGTCGCGGGCAGTCGTGGTGATATGCCGTGATGAATTGGTCGCGCAAACCCGTTTTGGGATTATCGGAGAAGGGCGCGGAATCATTTACACCCGCACAGGGCGACGCTTTTTTGAGGATAATCACCTCGAAATCGGGTTATTAGACCATTTAGCCGATGCTATCACCCGCGCAGGGCTATGGGATGACCTCAAAACCGATTGGATGGTGCTAGATTGTGAACTTATGCCATGGTCGGCAAAAGCATTGGCATTACTCCAAGACCAATATGCGGCGGTGGGGTCATCGGCACAAGGGGCGCTAAAAGCGGTCATCCAAATATTGGGAGAGGCTTCTCCAAATTATCCCGAAATTGCTCCATTGTTGGCGCGTTATGAACACCGAGCCGAGACTATTCAACAATTCATCCAAGCCTATCGGCGTTATTGTTGGGATGTGGTCGGATTAGCCGATTTACGCCTCGCACCATTTCATCTATTGGCAACAGAAGGCGCTGTCCATACCGATAAAACGCATTTGTGGCACATGGAAACACTCGCCAAATTGCGGATAGATGGGGATAATCGCATTTATCCAACACAATATCAGGTCGTGAATCTCAAAGATGAAGCCCAAATTCAGGCGGGTGTGGCATGGTGGGAATCGCTCACCGAAAATGGTGGCGAGGGGATGGTCGTCAAGCCGATGGATTTTGTGATGATGGGCAGGCGGGGCATTATTCAACCTGCGCTCAAGGTGCGTGGGCGGGAATATTTGCGAATTATTTATGGCGCGGAATATGTTGACCATCTGGATTTATTGCGTGAACGTGCGATTGGTCACAAGCGGAATTTGGCATTGCGTGAATTTGCGTTGGGGATAGAGGCTTTAGAACGACTAGTGGCGCGTGAGCCGTTGCGCCGTGTGCATGAATGTGTATTTGGCATTTTGGCACTGGAAAGCGAGCCG
>CALDGT010000341.1 GCA_937942935.1 uncultured Chloroflexota bacterium
CATTCGCTATATTTTTGTGACCAAATTGATTTATCAGACCTATAACGGCTATGTGATGTCGCAATTTCGCAAATTGCAAAAAGATATCAAAAATTATGGTGAAATTCGTTGGAAACATGCTATGCACCTCATCCGTTTATTGCTTTCGGGGATTACTGCACTCCAAGAAGGGGTTATTCCGGTGCGTGTGCCAGATGAATATCGTGAACGCTTATTGGCAATTCGATATGCTGAATGGGAGTGGGATAGAGTGGATGAATGGCGGTTGGCATTGCATAAGCAATTTGATGAAGTCTTTCAAAAAACCCATTTGCATGAACGCCCCGATTATGAATTGGTAAACGATTATTTAATCCGTGCGCGGAGGTCTGCATTATGAGATTACCCATTGAAAAATTGCAAACTATTGTGACCCAACAACCTTATCCATTGCTATTTGCAACGGTGAGTGGGGCGCATTTATATGGATTTCCATCACCCGATTCAGATTATGATTTGCGCGGGGTTCATATTTTGTCGTTGCGCGACATTGCAGGGTTATATCCTGTCCAAGATACGATTGAATCATCAGGTGATGCAGATGGGCTTGACCTTGACCTTGTGACGCATGATGTGACAAAGTTTTTTGAATTGTTGCTCAAACGCAATGGATATGTTTTGGAACAATTGCTATCGCCGTTAATCGTGTATTCAACACCGTATCATGAAGAACTGAAGGTACTCAGCAGAGATTGTATCACCAAAAATCATGCTCATCATTATTTGGGATTTGCTCGTACTCAGTGGGGATTATTTAGTAAGGAATCGCCAAGACGAGTAAAGCCTTTATTATACGTATATCGGGTGTTGTTGACGGCTGTTCATCTGATGAAAACAGGTGAGTTAGAGGCGAATTTAGTTACATTGAACGAGTATTATCCATTGCCTTATATTCCTGATTTGATAGCCCGAAAACTGGCTGGGGCAGAACATAGCATCTTAACTGATGCTGATATGGATTTTCATCGACGCGAATATGAACGCTTATTGGCTTGGGTCGAAACGTGTCGGGATGAAAGCCATCTACCAGAAGCACCCACTTGTAAGCCCGCCCTTAATGAATTACTATTGCGAATTCGCGGGCTTTAATGGTTATTGTTTGGCAGATTAGGATACTCTCCGCATGGACATCAATTTTGGCGCGTTCATCATTTTTGTGATTGTCACCACCTTCACACCCGGTCCGAATAATATCACCAGTTCATCACTTGCTATCATCTATGGGTATCGTAAAACTGTCCCGTACATGCTCGGTATTGCCACAGGCTTCTTTTTGACCATGTTCACCACCGGGTTTGTTTCACATGCGCTGTATACCATCATCCCTACGATTGAAGGGATTATGCGCGTAGTCGGTGCCGTGTATGTGTTGTGGTTGGCATATAAAACCTTGCAATTGACTTATGAATTAGCATCAGAAGATGCCCAAGTATTGGGTTATGGCAGTGGATTATTGTTGCAATTGTTCAATATCAAAGTGTGGCTGTATGGTTTGACCTTGTATAGCACCTTTTTAGCCAGTATTGCGGGGAATTTTTTCTGGCTCATCCTTTCGGCGGTATTATTAGCCTCTATTGCCTTCACATCTACCTCATCATGGGCGTTATTTGGGTCTATGACCAAACAACTGCTCAAACATCCGCGCTACCGCCAATGGTTGAATATCTTTTTAGCCTTGCTCCTCGTGTATAATGCGATTGAAATTTTAGGCATTTTGCATTGAGGATAAATTCATGACCATTCCCGCCCGTTACATCGCCCTTGCCGACCAAATTGCCCAACGCTTTAGCCAATATGAGATTGTCCAAGCGGTTGCGATTGGTGGCTCTTTGGCAGGTGGATATGCCACCGATTCATCGG
>CALDGT010000342.1 GCA_937942935.1 uncultured Chloroflexota bacterium
TTATAACATCTTTATTGGGATGGATATATCTATATAGACCTAAACGCCTACCCTACGCCTAGCGCCGACTCTGTACACTTTTCATAATCACCGTGTTATAATCAGGGCGCTTATAGGGTGGAATATGCCCTTTCACTGAGTTTTTGGAGAAAAAACGCATGTCGCATCATCGTCTATTGAAAATTCTTTGCGCCCTCATCATCGGGATGGGGGTAGTTTTTGTTCAAAGCGCAACCCAACCTGCTTATGCTCAGACCAATTTGCTCAAAGACCCCGGTTTTGAGAATGGCACGTTTAATGTTGTAGCAGACCGCACTGGCTCTGAAGGGGTGTTGTGTACTGTCCCCGCCGATTGGGGTGGCTGGTTCACCGAAACCCCACGGACTGCCGATTGGCAAAATCGTGTTCCTACCTGTACAGGTAATAGTGATAAAGCCAACAGCCTTGTTCGGTCTGGCAATCGTTCTCATGAATTTAGTCGTGGTGATGCCACATTCACTGCCGCTATTTACCAAACAGTGAGTGTTGCGGCTGGCACAAACTTGGTGGGGCAAGCCTATTATGTGATGGAAGTTGGCACAGGCTCTACCGCGCAAGTCCGTGTGGGGATTGACCCCAACGGTGGCACAAATCCATTTGATAGCGATATTGTTTGGTCGAGCTGGGGTGGCGTGCGTCGGAATACCGATGGTTTTGGTCCACTCACTGTTAATGCAACCGCTACAGGCACAGCCGTGACCTTGTTTATTTATACCACTCAATCTACCCCCACCAACCCGAATAAAGTCCTCATTGATGACGCATCATTGGTCGCGGGTGGCGGTGGCGGTGCAGTTGCCAGTGGTACACCATTATTTACCCCTACACCAACCGTCCCCCCTGTCCCCATCGCTAATTTTGTTGTGCCACAAGGGACAGTAAAAGATGGTTTTGTTGTTCATACGGTTGTTGAAGGCGATACCCTCGCCGCGATTGCAACGGCGTATCGTATTCCAATTGAAACCCTACGTGAATTGAATCCAGAAATTGGGCGCGGTTCATTTTTATTCATCGGTCAACTGATTCGTATCAGAGAAGCGACTGCCGAAACAGCAACCCCCACACGCGGGGCAGGGTTTCAGCCTGCTGTGACGGCAACACCATCGGGAAATTCCAATATTGTTGCTACAAATACACCATCGGGGAATTCTAATGTTGTTACAAATACACCATCAGGGAATACCAGTGTAGTAGCAACCAACACTCCTGCGAATTTTACGACCAACACACCCGCCCCA
>CALDGT010000343.1 GCA_937942935.1 uncultured Chloroflexota bacterium
AGCGAAATCCGTTTATAATGAGAGAAAATCAATATAGTCATCAGAGAAAATTATTATGGAACTCAATCAATTACAAGTCTTTGTGATTGTTGCCGAAGAAGAAAATCTCACACGGGCGGCAAAACGGTTATTCACAACACCCTCATCCATCAGCATGACCCTTAAAGCCTTAGAAGATGAATTGGGGATGCAACTCTTTTTGCGTACTTCACGCGGGATGCAAATCACCGAACATGGACGTTTATTGGTGAATAAGGCACAAAAAACACTGCAATCTGCCCAAGAATTAGTCCATTATGCCACCGAGATTCAATCAAGCCTCATCGGGCAGGTGCGCGTGGGATTAAATTTACAACCCAATTTTTTGCGTGTATCCGAATGGGTATCCAAAATCAGACAAGATTGTAGCGGGATAGATTTAGAAATTGTCGGCAGTTATACCAGCCAAATCATTCAAGATGTCAAAGCAAATGTGATAGATATGGGGTTTGCATTAGGCGATGTAGATGACCCGCAACTGCATGTTCATCGTCTAACCGATGCTCATGTGGTGGTGGTCGCGCCGATTGACTGGAAAAATAAATTGCAAAATGCCTCATGGGAGAATTTGGCGACCTTCCCTTGGGTTGGTGCAGATTTTTATTGTCCCTTTCAAACCCTCACCATGCAAATTTTTGAGCGATACCGCCTCGATTATTTGCAAGCGGTCCAGACCACTGATGATGCAACCCGTATGGCATTGGTCAAAGGCGGTGTTGGGATGTCTTTTTTTGAATCTACAGAAGCCCTCGCCGAAGCCCAAAAGGGTACTGTTTTCATTTTAGAAACCGAGCCAATCTATGCGCCACTATCACTTGTCTGTGCCACACATCGGCAACACGAACCCCTCATTAAAGCTGTAAAAGGGGCAATTATTCGCTGTTGGCATCCCTAGATTTGTTCATTTTGCATTAATCTTTTTCTTGAAATCGTTTCCATTATCGGCTACGATGTCGAAATGAATGAAAAAATATTTTTTAACATCTATTGAAAGGATTCTCTTTTATGACACTTTTCCCACGCACGAGTGGGGTTCTTTTGCACCCCACATCGCTCCCCGCCAGATATGGCATCGGTGACTTGGGCAAATCTGCGTATGATTTTGTAGATTGGCTGGTCAGAAATCATCAATCATTGTGGCAAGTATTACCTCTCGGGCCAACCAGTTATGGCGATTCTCCCTATCAATGTTTATCGGCATTTGCTGGCAATACCAACCTTATCAGCTTCGATATATTGGTGGATGAAGGCTGGCTTATTGATGCCGACCTCGTAGAAGTGCCGAGTTTCCCCGTTCACACAGTAGATTTTGGACCCGTCATCGAATATCACAATAAAATTTTGGCATTGGCATATAACCGTTTCAAAGCCAAAGCAACCGTCAATCAAAAGAAAACATTTGATAAATGGCGTGCCGATAATGCCTCTTGGTTGCCCGATTGGTCACTGTTCATCGCGCTCAAAAATGACCACAACGGCAGACCGTGGGTCGAATGGGCAGAAGGCTTGGCACTCAAACAACCAGAAGCTATCGCCAAAGCCAAAGAACGGCTCGCTGATGAAATTACCAAACACGAATTTTATCAATGGTTATTCTTCACCCAATGGACAGAACTCAAGGCTTATGCCAATAATGTTGGCGTAAAAATTGTGGGAGATATTCCTATCTTTGTCGCACATGATAGCAGTGATGTGTGGGCAAATCGAGATATTTTTAAGCTAGACCCCAAAGGCAACCCAACCGTTGTAGCAGGTGTTCCACCCGATTATTTCTCTAAGACAGGTCAATATTGGGGCAATCCGCTTTATAACTGGGAATATTTAGCCTCTACTGATTTCCAATGGTGGATAGACCGCATCGCCTTCACCCTCAAGACGGTGGATTATGTTCGCATTGACCATTTCCGTGGATTTGAGGCTTATTGGGAAGTGGTCGCCAACCCAGAACGGTTTGCCACCAAAAAATATGGCAAATGGGTCAAAGCACCCGGCATAGCCTTATTCAACGCCATCCAAAAAGCACTCGGCGATACCTTGCCCATCATCGCAGAAGATTTGGGCGACATCACCAAAGAAGTGATTGAATTGCGCGACACCTTCAATTTGCCCGGTATGAAAATTTTGCAATTCGCATGGAGCGAACCCCAAAATCCATTTTTACCCCATAACTATCTCAATAATTGTGTGGTCTATAGTGGCACACACGACAATAACACCTCACTCGGTTGGTGGCGTAATGAAGCAGATGACAATGCCAAACGTTTCTTATCTACCTATATTGATAAAGAGGTAAATGAACCCCACTGGACGCTCATCCGATTGGGTATGGCATCTGCGGCGAACACTTTTATCGCTCCCATGCAAGACATTTTGGGATATGGCGCAGAAACACGCATGAACACGCCCGGACGTGAGGCTGGCAATTGGGGCTGGCGTTTTACAAAAGATATTTTAAGTGGTCACGCTGGTGATAAATTAGCCCATCTAACATGGCTATATAAACGCCGCGCCGACCAACAAGTCGAAGTTTATGGCGATGTTGCCAAAGACGGCGCACCAGACGAAGAAGAATAAGGATAAATTTGAATGAGTAATACACATTGGACAGGCGCTGTGCATCACGATGGCTCGGCATTATATGTCTCGAATCCTATGCCAAAATTAGGGGATGTGGTGCAAATTTATCTCCGCACCCCTAAAGATGCGCCTATTGAGCGCATCTTTTTGCGGACTGCACCCGATGGTGAAAATCACCTAGAAGAGATGAAACATCATAGTCATCATTCCAATTATCAATTATGGGTGGCAAATTTACCCATCACAATGCCGTCTACGCCTTATCGGTTTGTGATTGTATCGCCTACAGAAGGATTTTATTTTTATACGGCGCTTGGAATAAGCCATGTCAACGGACCAGAGTGGTTTGATTTTAAGCTCCTCGCCAATTTCTCTGCACCATCATGGTTGCCTGATACCGTTTTTTATCAGATTTTCCCAGACCGCTTTTGTAATGGCGACTCGTCACTCACCCCAAAACCGGGCGAATGGAGCAAACGCCAACACACTGTCACCATTCAAAACTGGGATGAAGCACCCAAACCACACTCCGAAACAGGCAACTTAAACTTTTTTGGTGGCGATTTGGTGGGCATCCAACAGAAATTAGATTACATCCAAGCATTGGGCATCACCGCCATCTACCTCACCCCCATTTTCACCAGCAACAGCAATCATCGGTATAACATCCACGATTTTTATGAGATAGACCCGCATTTGGGTGGCGAACAAGCCCTCATCAATTTGCGTGAAGAGATGCACAAACGTGGGATGAAGCTCATTTTGGATGTCACCCCCAATCATACGGGTGATAAGCATGTGTGGTTTTTGGCGGCGCAAGCCGATGCAAATGCCGAAACAGCCGACTTTTTCACTTTTTATAACCGTCCAGATGATTATCTGGCATGGTTAGGTGTGCGGTCATTGCCAAAACTCAATTATAAAAGCGAAAAATTGCGCCAATGGATGTATGAAGACGAAGATTCTGTGTTGCGTCATTGGCTCAAAGAACCGTATAAAATTGACGGTTGGCGCTTAGATGTGTTGAATATGACCGCCAGACAAGGCAATTTACAGGTGAATCATAAAGTTGGACGTGGGATGCGGAAAGCAGTCAAAGAGACCAATCCAGAAGCCTATCTGTTTGGTGAACATTTCTTTGATGGTACATCTAACCTACAAGGCGACGAACTCGATGCCACCATGAATTATCAGGGATTCAATATCCCCATATGGAATTGGCTCGGTGGGTACTATTTGGGACAAGATGCAGAACCGAATCGCCCACGCTATTACACCCCAACCTCTGCTTTTGTGGAGCAATTAACACAATTCCGCGCCTCTGTCCCATGGGTAATTGCTCGCCAGCAATTTCATCAGTTAGGCAGTCACGATACCACCCGCATTTTGAATGTGCTTGACCATGACAAAAATTTGGTGAAATTGGGTGTTGCCTTATTACTATCCTATCCGGGTGTACCTTGTATTTATTATGGCGATGAAATTGGGCTAGAAGGCAAGCGCGACCCCGATAACCGCCGCACGATGCCTTGGGATGAAGAAAAATGGGATAAAGATTTGCTGGCATATCATCAAAAATGGATTGCCTTCCGCAAATCTGCGCCAGCCCTCATTCATGGTGGGCATCAAGATTTATATGCAAGTGGTGATGTATGGGCATTTTTGCGCCAGTCCAAAGAACAACGATTGCTCATCATTGGTAACAGAAATAAATCGGCTGTAAATGTGCATCATATCCCTGTATGGCATGGGGGGTATGCCGATGGCACACACCTCAAAGAAGTTTTCACAGGTCAAGAAGTGACTGTCAAAAATGGCGAGATTGTGGTCAATCTGCCACATGCCAGCGCATTGGTATTTGAAGGATAAATCATCTTATATGTGGGCGGATATAGGAGCGTTTTGCCCTAATCCGCCCCTGCAATCATCATAATGTAGGGTAGCATTCGCTAACGGCGTATATGCCACCAAGCAAATTATCAGAAAGGATTCCCCATGTCCACATTATCCGACCAAAATTATCGCAAATTACGCCCAAAACAACCGATTCATATCCCCCCACCTGCCCAACCCCTAAATAGCCGTGTCACCCTCACAATAGATGGGGTAAAAACCCGCCCCGAAATTTTCCTCACCGACACCCGTCGCAATTATTCATGGCGGGTCATGATGAGTGAAGCGGGTAAAAATACATGGAGTACAGAAATTCAACTCCCCATGAAAACCACCATCATCACCTATTATTTTATGGCTGGCAAAAAGAAAATACTCGAAAATCGGTTGGTCGAAAGCAAAGATATTCCTAATATGGGCAATCGCCCTGTGTATAGCGAATGGGTCAAAGTGCCATTCAAAATCGCGGTATACGACCCCAAAGGGATGCCCGCCGATT
>CALDGT010000344.1 GCA_937942935.1 uncultured Chloroflexota bacterium
GCACATGTTGTTATCACAGGACGGTTCCTCGCGACCGCCGATATAGATGACCATTGAGTGCTAGAAGCATTTTTGAGTACTAGAACGGGTCAGCCTCAGTTACAAGAACCACCACCACGGCGAGCGCGAGGTTGGTCACAAGCTAGTTTGCCCCAGTTGGTTATATGGGTGGTTTTCGAGCGGTTGGTCAAAGTATCAGTCATATCTATTTGGCGGATCAATGGTTTGGTGGAGGATGCTGGTCAAGTCATTGGGATATACAATATGGAGCAAAGGTCATCACGGTTCCACAAGACCAAGCAAAAAATGAAGCGACATGGTCTCCGACATGGGAAAAATGGTTAGCCAACCATCGTCAAATAGTAGATACCGTTCTTGGGGTTCTTCATCAAGTACTTGATGTCAAGCACCTAAATGCCATTCGTGTTGGGGGAACCTAACTCGTATTGGCTGTAAAGTGGCTGGATTATTAATAAATCGGATTTTGGGGCGTAAGGACTTATCTCACACCACCTTAATTTGCTAAAATAACTATCGGACAAGCCTTGAAGCAGGCTCTTGAACTTTGGCAATATGAAGAGCGTATGAGAGAATCATAGGCTGTTTTTTGGCGATAAAATTGGCAAAAAAGGGCGAAATCAGGTCAAAAGTGACTCATCTGCGTGTGAATGAATAGGCAGAAGCCTCTAAACCGCGCTTATCAACTGTAAAACGGTTCAAGTCGCGGGGTTTGTGTCCCGTCACAGGCGGGGACGAGCGGGGTATTGGTTGGAATATGCTTGAGGATTTGACCAAGTAAGATGGGGGGACTAATTCTTCGCAGAAGTGTTTGAGACTAAACAGGCGATAAAACGCGCTTAACTTGCCCTCATCGGTGATGCCTTGTGCTAATGCCAGACGGGTGACGGTGCGACAACCAAAGACAAATAGCTCGGCTAAGACCAATGTGCAGGCACGTTCAAAGACACAATATTGTCCAAAGGTGGCTGAATAGGCATGGAGGAGTGAAAACAGGATGGTGAGTAAATCGTGGTTTTGTGCAATAATGGCTGGCATAAGGATGTTTCCTATCTTGTTTTTCGGTAAAAAAATAATTGATAGCAGAAACATCCTTTTTGGGCAAGAAAAGCAAAAGTTCAGGTGTCGTCAAACGACAACAATCTAAATTCCCCCGCATGCAACCTCACCATCTCAATCCACCAAAACCAACTTGCTCTTTTCGCCAATCCATCTCCTTATCTTAACGGTATTGGTGGGGATGTAGCCAGATGCTTTGAACATCTGGGAACACATGCAAAATCGCTAATCTATAAGGATTATATCCTGTTCTCGTGCAAATTTTTTCAATTTAATGTCAAATTCTT
>CALDGT010000345.1 GCA_937942935.1 uncultured Chloroflexota bacterium
ATACCATCTTACAAATGGGCATGGAGTATGGCTTTAAAGATTCATTAAACCGCTTGGTCAAATATCTGCCCACTATCGCATAAGCAAAATCATCATTATGAGGGCGATATTTTACCGCCCTCAATTTATTTATTCCCCACGCAACGAAAACGCATTTTTCGCTGTATAATCACAATACAAACATCTGTCCTAATCCAAAGGAGTCCCTAATGAGCCTTGCTGATGATTGTCGTGCATTTTTGCACCAAAATGCCAATTCCCCCACGCGCAAGGGACAAGACGCATCCAAAACCCGTCCCCATTATGGCACACCACAACCCGAATTACGCGCATTCATCAAATCATGGTCACAAACCAACCCACTATCCTATGATGACTGGATAACCGCGCTAGAGGATTTATTCGCGGGCAAATGGTTAGAAGAAAAATTATTCGCGGGGATTATCTTAGAACAATACCCCAAATATCGTAAGCAACTCTCCCTCGCCCAATTGGATGTATGGCTAGGGAGATTAGAGGGGTGGCAAGAGGTAGATAACACCTGTCAATCTACCTTTGGTGCAAAGGAAATGTTGGCGCGGTGGGATGAATGGGACACCTTTTTACGCGGGTTATCCACCGATGATAATATCCACAAACGGCGTGCATCTATCGTCTTATTATTGGTGGCATTGCGAGAATCGGATGATGACCGATTTTGGTCGTTGGCAGTGACAAATATTAATCAGATTCGGCACGAAAAAGACAAACTCATCAGCAAAGCCGTTTCGTGGGTATTGCGAACCACTATCAAATATCATCGGGATGCAGTGGTGCGTTATATCACCGATAACCAAGCCGATTTGCCCGCTTTTGTGGTGCGTGAAGTAGAAAACAAACTCCAAACAGGCAAAAAATCGGGACATCAGGATGAAGAATCAGATGAGTAATCCCGCGCACACCGCACCCCAATCCCGTTATAGGCATCGTTGGGGATATTCCATCCTCGGCTCATCCCGCGCAAACTGGATGTGTTATTACTAAACGACCCGCCTCGAATCACGCGCAACACGCTAATCCGCATCCCTGTATCGGCTTCACGACCATCATCAACACTATACGGATACGGCATAAATAGTGTACTCGTCCATTCATACACATTGCCACTCATCTGATACGCCCCCACCCATGAAACCGCTTGCGGATAGGCATCTACGGGCGCGGTATTGGTATAACCATCGTTGTTATCGGCATTGATGTATTGTGACCGCCCACCCCATCCCGAATTACCACAATTTTCGTCGCAATGGTTGGCATAATCGCCAATAAATTCATCTCCCCACGCATATACTAAACCATCGGGTCCACGATAGGCATATTCCCATTCGGCTTCGGTTGGCAAACGTCCACCACGCCATTCGCAATAATTTTTGGCATCAAACCATGAAATTACATTGATAGGCTGATTCGGCTCAGTGGAATATTCAAACAGAGTTGCCTCAGCACACACACCCGCATCCACACATTGTTGATAATGAGCGCGGCTAACCTCATATTGGTCTATCCAAAATGGCGTATCGAATGTTTGGGTATTATCACCATTCATGGCTTCATCCTCAAACCATTGTGGGTCACAATGATTGGGTGTGCCTGTCAAATTACATAAGCGCAACCCCTCTATGATTTGTTCGGGTGTGCTACCCATGATAAAACTGCCTGCGGGGACAAGCACCATCATCACACCATCAAAATCGCGTTCAATTGGTATCCAATCGGCATTTTGTGTGACAGGGGTGAATGCGAGGTCATCTTGTGCAAATGAAATCCCGCCATTCAATATCGCCATAACCATACAAAAAACGAACATCAACCAATGCCTCATCTTTTTTCACCCTTTTTTGTGATAATTGATTCTATTCTAATCGGAAATAAGGATTCATGTTGGCATTTTGTCGGAAGTGATGGATAGGTTACAATAAAAATATGATTTTGAACCAACTGAAGGAAAAAATGATGAATACACATCCCCATTATGGGCAACCTGTCCTCACCACAGGTGCATCGTTGGCAAATGCGACATCCGCCATGATTATGATTCATGGTCGGGGTGGCACTGCGGACGATATTTTGGCAATGAGCAATCATTTTACCAAACCAGATGTCGCGTATTTTGCGCCACAAGCCCGCAATTTCACATGGTATCCACACCGATTTATCACCCCACGCGCCAGCAATGAACCATTTTTATCATCGGCACAAAAAATTATTGCAGACCTTGTAACCCATATTACTCAAAGTGGCATTCCTGCCAATAAAATCATGTTCATTGGATTTTCGCAAGGAGCATGTTTATCATCCGAATTTGTAGCACGTCATCCACAAAAATATGGAGGGCTATTTGTCCTCAGTGGTGGATTAATCGGCGCGGATGGCGAGTTAACGGGTTATACAGGGTCATTAGCCAATACACCTGTATTTTTAGGCTGTAGCGATATTGATGACCACATTCCAGTTGAACGGGTACATGAATCGGCAGACATTTTGACATCACTCGGCGGAAATGTCACCAAACGAATTTATCCAAATATGGGGCATACTATCAATCAGGATGAACTCGATTTTGTCAAAAGTGTGATGGACGGCGTATGACGATTTACATCATCAGACACGGACAAAGCATCGTCAATACAGAACGCCGTCTCACCTGCCGAGATTTATCTGGCGATTTAACCACACTCGGTTATAACCAAGCGTATCGTGCAGGGGTCTGGCTTAAAGATAAAGGCATCACCCGCATGATTGCCAGCCCATTTGAGCGCACTCAACAAACTGCAACCCTCATCGGCAAAGAAATTGGATTAACCCATAGCCTAGATGACGACTTACAAGAGGTGGATTGTGGCAGTTTGGAAGGTCAAAGCAACCGTGATGGTTGGGGGCAATGGCTACAAGTTTATCAGCAATGGCTCACAGCAGAGTGGGATGCAGGTTTTCCGAATGGCGAAACCTTCCGCCAAGCCTATGACCGTATTTTGCGGGTGTTGATGCGTGCAACACATTCACCTACCCCTACCGCATTAATCACACATGGCGGAGTCACACGCGCCGTTGTCCCCTATTTATGTGTCAATGCCGCCGCCATGCAACGATTAGATATGATGGTACATGGTGGCATTACGGTACTCACCCCTTACGACACGGGGCGATTTGTTTGCGAGTCATGGAATATCACCGAACACCTAGAAGGGTTATAATTTATGATTGATAAATTGGCTATCCTCGCCATCGGCGGAAATTCGCTCATCCAAGATGATAAACGCCCCGAAATTGACCATCAGTGGGAAAGTGTGAGCCTTGCCATGAAAGCAGTTGCAAGACTCATCAAACACGGTTGGCAAATTGTCATCACACATGGCAATGGACCACAAGCAGGCTATGGTCTGCGCCGTGTGGAACTCTCCAAACACGAGGTTTATCCGCATTTATTGGATAATATCGTTGCAGAAACACAAGGCAATATCGGCTACATGATTCAAAATGCGCTCAATGATGAGTTGCGCCTCTTGGGGATTAACCGCACCTGCGCCACCGTCATCACCCAAATCGCAGTAGACCGTGATGACCCTGCTTTTCATAATCCTAGCAAACCAATCGGTGGATTTATGACCGAAGCCCAAGCAGGTGAATATCAGGCAAAAGGGTGGCATGTGATTGAAGATGCGGGGCGTGGTTGGCGACGAGTAGTTCCATCTCCCAGACCTAAATCCATCATCGAAATTAATGCCATCCAAGCCTTAATGCTCAGTGGATATGCCGTTATCGCTTGTGGAGGGGGTGGTATCCCTGTCATTCGCACACCCACAGGCGGGTTGCAAGGCATTGAAGCGGTCATAGATAAAGATTTAGCCAGTAGCTTACTTGCTCGCATTCTACGCGCCGATTTGTTACTCATTTCAACGGGTGTCGAACAAGTGATGTTAGATTTTAATAAACCTACTCAACGCCCTATTCATATGATGACCATCCGTGAAGCCGAAGAATATACCCAAGCAGGGCATTTTGCGCGTGGGAGTATGCTCCCAAAAATTCAGGCAGGCATCGATTTTGTCCGTAATGGCGGACCAAAAGCCATTATTACAGACCCACAAAATTTAGAACGTGCCATGTTGGGCGAAACTGGCACACATATTATACCGGGTGAATAAAATTTTATTTTTGAATATTTAACATCATATATAGGGACACGGTGTATCGTGTCCTATCAGACTTATTTCTCATATTCTGCATGATTTGTGCATAGGTGTAAAAATATCGTGCAATTCCCCGAATTTTGGTTTATTTACGTGTAGAATAGATATAAATTCATCCATGCAAAAACAAACTAGGCAAACCGCTATGACACAACCGACATATTCTATTGTTGCCCCAATCTATAACGAAGAGGGCAATATCCCCCTACTCTATGACCGTATCCGTCAGGTGATGGATAGCACTGGCGAATCTTGGGAACTGGTGCTGGTCAATGATGGCAGTAAAGACCGTTCTCCAGAACTCATCCGTGAACTGAGCGAAAAAGATAATCGTGTGAAAGGTATCTTTTTTGCCCGCAATTTTGGGCATCAAATCGCCGTCACCGCAGGCATTGATTACGCCTCTGGGCGTGCTGTTGTGCTGATTGATGCCGACCTCCAAGACCCGCCAGAAGTGATTTTAGAAATGATTGAACGCTGGAAGGCTGGTTATGAGGTGGTGTATGCTGTCCGTGCAGAACGCAAAGGCGAGAGCAAATT
>CALDGT010000346.1 GCA_937942935.1 uncultured Chloroflexota bacterium
AGACCATCGGTCTGATATTTATAGTATGGGCATCATCCTCTACCAAATGCTCACAGGCAAGCCCCCCTTCGATTCACCCAGTAGTAATGTTGTTTCGATTATTTATCAACATCTCGAAAAGATGCCAGAAGCCCCTAGTGTGCATAATCCAGAGATTAACCCCGAAATAGAGGCAGTTATCTTGAAGGCAATCGCCAAAAATCCTGATGACCGCTTCCAAAATATGGGCGAAATGGATAAAGCCTTACGCGAGGCGGCAGGTCTGGCGACCAGTTCTTCTGCCAGTTATCCCGCAGTGAATGTCAAAAAAATCACCACAGGGTCTACGCCACAAATACCACCTCGCCTAGCCGATAAAGCAAAAACCAATAATTCGGTGTTGTTGGTCGGAGGAATCATCGCAGGATTATTTATTATTGCAATCATCTTATTTGCCCTAATGAGCAATTCGCAAAGCACAGCCAACCAAGAAGCGACTCGTGTGGCACAAATTGCCACCGAAACACGTATTGCCGAACAAGCAATCGAATTGGAAAAAACACGAAATGCCGAAGGAACACAACAAGCACAACTAACCCAAATCGCGCTTGAAACACTCGAAGCAACTCAAACCATGCAAGCCATTCGCAACTTAAATGCGACCATTTTGCGCGGTGAGCGTGGTGGTGTGCAAGATACCACTCCTACCCCAGAAGAAATCGCCATCGCACAAGCGCGTGTCGGAAATGGGTTTATTGCTATCCTCGCCTGTAACCGTACCAGCGAATATCATTCTGGCAGTGTGCGCGAAATTGGCGACTTTTTGCGTGGTTATAACATTGAATCACGGGTTTATGATGCCGATAACAACGAAAGCCGCCAGCCATCTTTAGTAGAACAGGCTCGTAGCGATGGCGCAGTCGGTTTTGTGATATGCCCCTTAAATGCCAATATCATGGATGATGTATTAAACTCGCTAGACGAAGCCAATATCCCATTAGCCCTTTATTCTGGCAATGCCGAAGGATTTGGTTATGGTGGGATTGTCACGGTTGGCGATGATTATGAATTAGGATATAAACCCGGACAATTTGCGGGGCAAATTATCGCCGATGAGATGAATGGTGAGGCGCGGGTGATTATTTTAGATTACCCCGATTTGCCAGCTATCGTATCGCGTGCGAATGGTTTAGAAGAAGGGGTTCTGAGAATTGCACCAAATGCGACCATTGTCGGGCGTTATTTAGGGGCAACCGAAGATTTTGGACGCCAATCGGTTGAGCAATTGTTAGCAGATGGTGTCGAGTTTAATGTGATTGTGAGTATTAATGATGCAGGGTCTTTGGGTGCAATTGAAGCCCTAGAAGCGGCAAATATCCCCTATGACCAAGTGGTCATCATCAGCATAGATGCCAATGCCGCCGCCCGTGAAGCCATTCGGCAAGGACGTTATATGCGGGCATCGGTAGATATTGACCGCACCATTTCGAGCAAGGTTAAAGCCGATGGACTCATCCGCATTTTGGCAGGCGCAACCCTGCCAGAACAAATCTTTACCCCACCGGGCGATATGGTGACACTCGAAGTCATTGAAGCCACCGAAAATAATTAGGTTTACCTCCTCTGGATTAGGTCAATATGACCTAATCCATCCCCGTTTGTTAACTATTTCACAAAGAATATGACACTTATCACCCTAAATTGGTGATGAATGTCGCCTGTTATCTATAATAAACCGTCTTATACTAAGGCTATATTCGCATATACGGATGAACAGCCCATCTGTTAGAGACAAGGAATAAATCACATGCGCGTTAGCCTAGATGAACTCGAATTATTACACAGTAAAGTTTGCCGTTCTGTTGGAGATGTGCGCCGTCTGCAATTGTTATATGCACTCGAAGATGGTCCCTTACCTGTGAATTCCCTTGTCGAGATTTTAGGCGTTCCACAACCAACTGTCTCTCGTCATCTCTCGCTATTGCGCCAAAATGGATTACTCCGAACAGAACGGGCTGGCACACAAATTTTTTATAGTCTCATTGACCAACGAGTGATTCATATTCTCGATACCATGCGCCAAGTGCTTCATGAAATGCTCGAAAAACAATCAGGGAAACTCGACGACCTGCCGATGGAATAAGACAGGGC
This sequence comes from uncultured Chloroflexota bacterium, assembly GCA_937942935.1. GTDB lineage: Bacteria > Chloroflexota > Anaerolineae > Aggregatilineales > Phototrophicaceae. The sequence continues at coordinate 2,131 of CALDGT010000346.1, forward strand.
GTTATAACGCATCAATTATTCCGCCAGAAAGTTAAATTTATGCAACTCAAACATTCTAAATATATTTGGATTTTTGGACTATTGGGAACGGCTTTCATCATCCTAGCCCCGATAGTCCTTTTAGTTTCTAGCCCAACCGAGGCAAAAACATCTGCTTGGGATTTTGTAGACCAAGACCGCCGTCATACCAGCCATGCAACCCTTATCACAGGCGAATTTACAACAGGTAGCGAAGTCACACAGACATGCCTCACCTGCCATGAAGATGCGTCTCATGAGGTTATGGGAACAGCCCATTGGAATTGGAAAGGTGAACCCGTTCTGGTGAACGATAACACCGAACCAATTGCCATTGGAAAAGCCAATTTATTCAATAATTTTTGTATCGGGATTCAATCCAACTGGGCAGGTTGTACCCGTTGTCATGCAGGCTATGGTTGGACAGATGCCAATTTCGATTTTACAAACACAGAAAATGTGGATTGTTTGGTCTGTCATGACCAATCTGGGACATATGTAAAAACAACCGGTGGTCAGCCCGCCGAAGGTGTTAATTTATTGGTAGCGGCGCAAAGTGTTGGTACGCCGAGTCGGATGAATTGTGGTTATTGTCATTTTAATGGTGGTGGTGGGCAAGGTGTTAAGCATGGCGACCTCGATGAAAGCCTGTATTATCCATCAGAAGAAATAGATGTCCACATGGGGCAATATAATTTCTTGTGTGTGGATTGTCATAAGACCGATGACCATCAAATACTGGGGCGGTCTATTTCGGTGAGTGTCGATAATAAAAATCAGTTGTATTGTACCGATTGTCACCAAGATACCATTCATACTGATGAACGCATTAATAGTCATACCGATGCGTTGGCTTGCCAAACCTGTCATATTCCACTCGGTGCGGTGCAAGAACCCACCAAAATGACATGGGATTGGTCTACAGCCGGTCAAGATTTAGGCGATGACCCGCATACCTATCTGAAGATTAAAGGTAGTTTCCATTATGAGTCGGGGATTGTGCCAGAATATGCGTGGTTTGATGGCACAGTAGACCGTTATCTGATGGGCGATGTATTCGACCCCACTCAAGTCTTAGATATGAACCCGATTCACGGAAGCATAGATGACCCCGATTCGCTCATTTATCCGTTCAAAGTGCATCGTGGCAAACAACCCTACGACACTATCTATAATTATTTGTTACAACCCCAAACTGCCGGTGAAGGTGGGTATTGGACGACATTCGATTGGAATAATGCCCTAGAACGTGGTTCAGAATTGAGTGGTTTACCCTATAGCGGGTCGTATGGATTCGCAGAAACACGCATGAATTGGGTACTCTCGCACATGGTCGCACCCAAAGAACAAGCCTTACAATGTACCGATTGTCATAGTGAAGGTGGTCGGATGGATTGGGAAGCACTCGGTTACGAGGGCGACCCGATGTATTGGGGAGGGCGTTAAATCATGTTCCGTATCTCCAGACGTTATATCATGGCTTATACTTTGTGGGTGATGGGGATGGCATTTTTGGTATTGGGTGCGACCATCGCGCTCGGTTCAGAAGAAACACCAGAACCCACCCCAACCGCCCCCGTTGGCGACCCTTCCCCACTGCATCCTGTGTTCACCTTTTTGGATGCCGATGGCAATGCGGTCATCACTGCCAACACCCCTATTTCGACCCTCAAAACGTGTGGCACATGCCATGATGTCGAATTTATTCGCACGCATGGCGAACACACAGACGGGGCAACCGATAGAAATTTGACTATCGAAAATCTCATTTTCGATTCCCAAGAAGCATCTTCTGTCGAGATGAATTGTTTCTTATGCCACATCCCTAATCCCAATAACGCCGCCCGTTTAAGCACACTAGAAAATGGGCAAACAGACTGGGCAAGCACGGCAACCTTATTGGATACTGGGTTTGTCGTGCAATCTGAAGCGGGTTTCGCATGGGACACGACCAAATTCACAACCGAAGGCGAATTATTGCCCGATGTCGTGACCATCCAAGACCCGACCAATGATAATTGTGCGGCTTGTCATGGTGTGGTACATACCCAAGCGCGTGACCCATTGGTCTTTTCGCCTTGTAGCTCAGATGAATCGGAATGGACAACCCTCAGCACAGGGCAAATTGTATCACCGCAAAAAATTCTCAATTCGGGCATGAATATCGAAGGCAAAGCCGAGTTATCGCGCACATGGGATGTCCATGCGGAGCGTGTGGTAGATTGTGTGGATTGTCATTATGCCCAAAATAATCCGGTCTATTACACCGAACAAGATGCCAATAAACCCGACCACCTTATCTTTGACCCGCGCCGTATGGATTTTGGCGATTATCTCTATCGCCCACTCCATGAATTTGCGAATGAAGATGATATGCGTGGTTGCGAAAATTGTCATGATGCGCTCAATACCCACACATGGTTGCAATACACAGAACGGCATTTGGCGGTTTTAGCGTGCGAAACGTGTCATATTCCACAATTATATGCGCCTGCCATCCAAACCATAGATTATACAGGCGGGACACCCGCAACCGATTGTCGGGGTGTAGAAGCAGGCGATGGCACACCAGCAAATACATTCATCACAGGCTATGAACCTGTTTTATTGCCACGCACCGATGAAAATGGCATGACAAAACTTGCACCCTACAATCTTGTGACTGCATGGTTTTGGGCGTATGGTGAAAATGGCGACCCTGTACCATTAGCTGATGTCGAAAAGGCAAAAGCGACTGGTGTGAATATGACAGAGGCGCTCAAAACACTTGGTTACGCCGATGCACGCATTTTGGGCGAAACCCGCCCCTTCCAAATTAGCCATAGTGTTGGGTCTAGTGCGTGGGCGATTAAAGATTGCCAAACTTGCCATCATCCCGATTCACGACTAACGACATCAATCGCACTAGGCAATACCCCCACAGGTGAAACACCACAATTCATTAGTGATGGGCGTGCCTCTTTGAGTGGTGACATTACCCAAACGGATGGTTTGTTGCTTTATACCCCACAAACACAATCAGATGTCCTGACATTATATGTCTTTGGGCATAGTAGCGCCTCATTTGTTGACGTGATAGGCACCTTGATGTTCTTTGGTGTGGTGGTTGGTGTCTTTGGGCATAGCACCTTACGCTTCATCGCCAGCCGAAAATTGCCCCCTGCCCATCACCCACGCAAACGGGTCTATATGTACAGTGTTTATGAACGGCAATGGCATTGGTTACAAACTGCCGTCATTTTTGGGCTCATTTTCACGGGGCTAATCATCCATAAGCCAGATATTTTTGGGATATTCAGCTTCCCATTCATGGTTGAAGTCCATAATATTTTGGCGATTATCTTGGTGGTGAACGCCTTCTTATCGCTGTTCTATCATGTGGTCAGTGGCGAGATTCAACAATTCTTGCCTCAACCACACGGTTTCTTTGGGCAAGCCATTTCACAAGCGAAATATTATTTGGGCGGGATTTTTAAGCACGAGGAACATCCCTTCCAAAAATCACCAGAACACAAGATGAATCCGCTTCAACAAGTCACTTATTTGATGATTTTGAATGTGCTATTGCCACTCCAAATCATCACAGGCGTGCTGATGTGGGGTTTGCAACGCTTCCCAGATTTGGCGACCAGTTTGGGTGGGTTGCCCTTGCTCGCGCCATTCCATACATTGGTCGCATGGAGTTTTGCTTCGTTCATCGTCATGCACGTTTATCTGACAACCACCGCAGGGCATCACCCACTCGCGGGCATCGAATCTATGATTACCGGTTGGGATGAAATCGAATCGCATGAAGAAACATCCCCAAAACCAACGGGGAATGAACCCCCATCCGAAAATGTGCCACCAATGGCAACAGAACCAACAGCATCATAAAAATACGCTATCCCCGCCCTGTAGGGGCTTGCCATGGCAAGCCCCTAACAAATCGGTGAGGGTACAAACATCTCACTTAAATCATGAAAGGACAGCATACATGGCAACCTATCTACCAACTGAAAAAGAAATCAAATCCGCACAAAAATCGCGCATATTGGCAAAACGGGCAGAAAAACCCTTTGTAAATGCGTATGCGGGCGGTATTTTGCTCGGAATCGTCTTATTCCTCTCATTTTTCATCACAGGCAATG
>CALDGT010000347.1 GCA_937942935.1 uncultured Chloroflexota bacterium
AAATATCCAATGAGCGTGCCAAATCAGATTTTTCTGCCATATCCACCTTTGTGCAAGCCATCGCGGTGTATCGCGTATTCGGGTTAAGTCGAAATAGTCGGTTTAGGGCGATGAATGTCTCTGAAATTTTATCGGGTGTTGGTGTGAACGATGGCTCTGTGCAGGGTATCACATCCTCATTTACGCCAATAACGCTATAACCGTCATGATTCATCATCGCCGCTTCGTGTGGGTCGAGATAAAAAACACCCACCTTTGCCAGTCTATCCACAACCAACAAATGACTTTTCCAGTAGCGCATAGGAATGTCTATGCCGAATTGTGTGTTAAAAATATCTCGAATGCCATAACCTGCCGTATGGACGTAAAAATCGGATTGTAATTGGATGGACTCGCCATCACGGGTGTTGATATAGGCGATGTGTTCATTTTTGAATGTAATCTGTGTGCAGGGATAAATTTGTGCGCCATTCGCCAAACATTCAATCAACAGTTTTTTGTAGAGTATGCGCGGATTCATCGCTGTATCTTTGACCTCGAAAACGGCGTATATCGGGTCTGGAATGACATTCGGCGCGATACGGATGAGTCCATCTATCGAAATTTGCTTGTATGAAACGCCTGCCTCATCCCAACGCGATACCATTTCTTCCGCACGATTGGCATCTCGCATAAGGGCATAAGAAGGGGTGAGTGTATCCTCAATCGCTTCTGGGCAATAGTGTTTGACCCATTCGTGTCCATAGATACATCTGCGGGCGACTCGAATGGCGGTGGGTCTATCAGCGATGGATGTGGCGTGATATGTGCCACGATGAAGCCACCCTTCGTTGCGTGTTGATGCGCCGTTAGCGAGTTTATCACCTGCTTCAATCAGGATGACATGGATGCCTAAAGCGGATAATTTTTTGGCGAGCATCAGCCCTGTTACGCCCGCCCCGATGATAGTCACACTTGCCCGAATTTGCTTGCCCATTTTTTCACTCCTAATGATGATAAAGCTATCAATCTTGTTATAGAAACCGTGCTAACCGTACTTTCCTTTTATAATGAGGAGTATCAACATGATTCATTTATATCAAAGGTCTTCGGGTTTTTAGACGACAACTAGACGACAAAATTAGGAGTGTGCGCTTGTGGTAGGTGTAGTGTATGAAAATGTTTTACTGGCATTAGATAAATGGGATAGCCTCTCACAAGCAGATTTGGCAATTTGGGAAGGTCTTAGCTTATTTCAATATCGTCAACATGCGTATCCAACAAAAATATCAATACTCCAATCTATACTAGAAGATAGCCTTGTGGTTCTGCATTCTGAAAATACAGAAGATGTAGAACTGTTACATAGGCGTTTTTGGGAACGAAAGCCTTATGAAGAGGTTGCTTTTGAGTTACATATAGGGATGAGGACATTCCAACGGTATCAACAACGGGCGATTAAAAACCTGACACGGATTATCAATGACCAAGAAAATCGTTCTCGGCAAACCGTTTCTGTAATCTGCGGTGATGATAGTTTTGATTTGACGTATCGCCGTCCTTTTGTCTCGACTCAGTTTGGCAGTTATTTCACGAGTATGTTTGAAATGTCCAATGGCTATTTGCAGATAGACGGGCAAATAGATTGCCCAACTTATCAGGGAATTGGTTTGCTCCCACCCCTTCAAAAGATTCAATATTTATTTCGGTTGCCCAAAGGACCGCGCATCATCTTTTTGGCGGGGAATGGTGGAAGCGGAAAAACAACCTTAGCCGTCAAATTGCTTAAATGTCTATTCTCAGAAGAAGATGCGGATTTTATTCTGGGCGAAAGTGCGAAAACCGCCATTGTGGATGTGAATACAGGTGATGTAAAAAGCGTCCTACCCGGTTTTTATGACCCGCAATCGTTTTATCAAAAAATTTACCAACAATTGGGGCTGCCAGAAGATGTTGATTTTGCCAACACAAGGCTTTTGCTCAAACGGATAAAAAGCCGACTCCAGATGAATAAGTATCGTGCTGTGTTGATACTGGATAACTTGGAAACCCTAAGCAGACGTGATGTCGAAATCCTGATGAATACTGTGCATCCGTTGTTATGCCGAGAGATTCGTGTTCTCATCACCACGCGCAATATCGAATATACGATGATACGTATGTGGTGAATTTACGACCGTTATCTCATCTGACCGTGCGCCCTTTTCTGGAATGGCATATTCAGCAACATCGTGAACAGGTAGAAGGGTTATCATATCTAGCAGGTCAATTAGATAGGCAAAAAGCAGATAAATTGGTGGCAGTCTCAGGCGGTATCCCACTCATCATTCAACTGCTATTGAGCAATGTGTGCTTGTACTCATGGGATTATCTCGACCGACCACTGCCTATTGGAGTTTCTGTGCTGGAATTTTTGTATCAGCAACATTGGGATGAATTTTCACAACGCGGTGCAATTGGGATTCAAGCACTTGCCAAATTCATTGTGACACGACAAAAAAATGGGCAAATGACCTTGTTAGATGATGTTCAAAAATGGGGACGTGAAAACGGGCTTGCGGATGTGGCATCTTTGCTCAAACCGCTACAAGACCGCTTTTTGATTATCCAACGGGGTAATCTCGCAAAGGAATTTGTGACGTTTCCGAGTTTCATTGATTTTGTCGAAATGAAGGGTGGCTGATATGAATTGGGATGACATCACACAACTGGCTCACGATGTTAAAAATTGCAACGGCAACATTGGCGATTTATATCCACGCCTATCGCAGAGGCTTTCGGATGTGATTGCATCGCGCTCAAATCAGGACATGATGCGATTTGGGGAATTATTCGCGTTTTTGAACGATGAGCGATGTGAGCAATGGGGATTATCTGAACTGGTCGAGCGGATGAATGAGGCGGTTATCCAAGCATCCACCGATGCACAAAATGACAGCATGGCGGGGTGGTTTTCGCATAATATGGGCAATCATTATCATCGGATTGGTCAACATGCGAAGGCACTTGGCTATTTTTCATTGGCGAAAAATCATTTTGAAAAGACGGGGGAGGCATTTCGCGTCACCGAGAGTATGCAAATGAGCGCGTTGTGTTATCGCGGGATGGGGGATAATGGGAAAGCGTATGACCTGATTATGCAAATTCGGGAGCGAGTCGCTGATGATGATTGGCGGGCGCATCCGATTATTGTGCAGGCATGGTTAGAACGCGATGCGGGCAATTTGGCAAAAGCAGAGGCGTTATTTCAAGAAGCATTGGAGATTAGCGCCGTCAAAGGTGATTATGGTTGGCGCTTACTCCATGCCCAAACACTCACCGATTTGGCGAATTTATACGTCATGATGAATCGGTTTGATGATGCGTTACGCACATTTCAGGAATCGCTGGCATTATTGGAACAATTGGCATTTGTGGAGCGCCAAATTGCCCGCACATCGCTCAAAATGAGCAAATTGATGCGCCGTCAACGGCGGTGGGATGAGATGTCTGGTTTGTTGAAAAAAGCGGATTTGATTGCGAGTGCGATTCACTACCGCGAGATTTTGATGCAAGTTTCGATTGAGCGTGGGCGCATGGCGTTCTTGCGCGGTCAATTATGGCTCGCAGTGCGCCACTTTTGGGTGGCATTGGGTTATTTACGCACATTAGGGACGAACAAAATCACACATAAACTGAGAACGATGCTCAGACTGAAATGATGAGCGTACCTGATACATTTTGCCTTATTTTTATCGCATCAATATGCAAATAACGTTACAATAAATGCAACTGGTTTGAATAACATTTAGGGATGAGCCTGATGACTACCAAAGATAAGGTTTTTATCTCATATGCCCGTGATGATGGCTATGAGCATTCAGAGACACTACGTAATTTATTGCATAAAAATGGTATACCCCTTTGGCAAGACTTAATTGCTATGAACATTGGTGATAACTGGCAACCACAATTATATAGTGCCATTGAACAGGCAAAGGCGTTAGTGATGATACTCACGCCAAAAGCCCTTACATCGCCAATGGTGCGCCAAGAATGGGTACATGCTCGCCGTATGGGGACACCAATATTGCCAGTCGCTTTCACGGATATTTATAAGACTGCTGATGTGCCTCATTGGGTGCAAAAAGTAGATGCTTTTATCGCTGACCCCAATATTGTGGGTTATACAGATAAATTGAACGCATTTCTGGCACAACTTCGCAACCCACCA
>CALDGT010000348.1 GCA_937942935.1 uncultured Chloroflexota bacterium
CTTCGTCCGCATGGAGAATCGTATTTTTTGCGACAAATTCGTCTATAACGGCAATATTAAACGCGGGTTTACCCGAATTAAACGCGCCAAAGTACAATTCACCGATAACAATCGCAGGAACGAGTATATTCGGATTCCGACTTAAAAATTCTAAAAATGCCTTGTCGCTTCGTTGAAGGGCAATAACAGCATTGGTATCGAGCAATTTACCAATCATTGGGATTTATTTTCTCCAAATCAGCGATGGCTTCTTCCATCTTATCAAGGTCATCCGATGAAATTTGCCCCGCAAATTCTAGTAATGTCTTGCCATCAACACCCTGTGGGGTTAGCAATTCACGCGCAAATGCTAACACCTTTTGTTGGCTATTTATATCAAGTTGGTGAATCGTGTCTATGAGTTGTTTTTCAAGGGGTGGTATCATATTCACCTCTATTTATCATCTAACCAATTCCTTTTGAACATTATATCATCAATCCACACAGGAGGAAAAACTATGTCCGAATATGTCACGTTTGAAATGGAATCTACCGATGACCCCAATGTGATGCTCCTCATCACCAATCAAGACCTCACACAAGAGGAAAATGGCGAATATTACCCCACCCCAGAAGAGGGTGAGGCGGGGTCGCCGATTGCCCAAACCTTATTTTTTGGGGTGAGTGGCATTCAATCCTTGACGATTGAGGGGAACACGCTCATCATCACGCGCCAAGACGATGTGCTATGGGAATTATTGCTCGATGATATTCGCAATGCCTTGCGCGATTTTTTCTTATAGGCGCAGGTGTGGCGATTCGCCATCATCATTCGCCAGCGTATAAATTTGGTGCAAGAGCAACCGTTGGCGCATGGTGCGTTTGGTTAAAATTGTTACCAGCATGAATAGGCTGATGACCAACACCATCAGTTCAATCGGTGGTAGGTAAAACTGAAAAATTTGTGGGACGAGCATAGCAACCGCCATCGTCCCAAAGGTGAATGCCAAAATGACGAATGTGCCGATTGGGTACAACCGATAGGTGCTTGGATTCCACATATCAATTCCGCACACATTCAGCGAGATATTCAGGCTATATAGTGTCATGAATAAGGTCATGGCATATTGTGCCTGTTTGAGGTCGAATGACCAAAATGCCACCAAAAACATCAGTGCCATGCCACCCGCGCCAAAAAATCCACTGATGATGACATAATCCAACACATCGCGCCGAAAACTTTTGATGAATTGTGGGCGTAATAACCCTAATGCCATAAATCCACCGGGCATATTGATGGGTCCAAACCCCGACCAGCTAATCTGAATCGCCGTGACAGGAAATGGCAATGCCATCACCAACACGAATACAAACAGCAACGTGTTATAAAAATTTTTGGCGAGGAATAATTTGGCTGTGCCGTAAAGGGTTTGGGTGATTTCTGTCCCCTCTTTGAAAGCGAGTGGGAGTGTGGACATATTGTTATCGAGCAACACAATATCGGCGACATCTTTGCTAATTTGCGCCCCGTCATTCATCACAATAGCGACATCGGCGGCTTTTAATGCAGGGACATCATTCATGCCATCCCCCACCATCGCCACATATTCACCTTGTTCACGCAGGCTTTGGATGATGCGCCGTTTGGTATCGGGTTCAACACGCGCAAACACATCGGCTTCGCTCACCGCTTCGGCAAAGTGTGACTCGTTCATCGCATCTAATTCTGCCCCTGTATAGGCTTGTTGGACATTCATCCCCGCCAATGTCGCAACGGCTTTCACCGTTTGGATGTTATCCCCAGAAATAACCTTTGGGCGCACATTCTGAGCAATAAATGAAGCTAAAATCTCGTTAATATTCTCGCGGATTTCATCTCGAATGACGATGAGCGCCACAGGCTGAACCGTCTCTGTATCCAACGGATAATCGGGCAGGGGGGGCAATTCGGCACGAGCAAATGCCAACACACGCAACCCCGCCGCAGACAGGTCTGTCACTTGAGCATGGGCGGGATGATTTGGCTTGAGGACACGTTCAGGCGCTCCTAGCACAAAAATTGCCTCACGAAAGACCATTGCACCCCATTTGCGTCCCGATGTGAAGGGAATTTCATATTCTTTTTGAGGGAAATTATCTTGTGGATGAATATCTAAAAAATGGGCAATGGCTGTGGCGGTGGTATTTTGATGCGATAAGTTGCCGATATAAATTCGCAGGTCGTTGGCGATGTCCTCATAAAATTGGCTACTGATGGGGATAATTTCATTCACAAATAATTTATTCTGAGTGAGTGTGCCTGTCTTATCGAAACACAACACGGTCACATTGGCGATAGATTCTACCGCGTTAATCCGTTGGATGAGGGTGCGGTGTCGGCTAATTTTGATTGCACCGATGCTCAATGCCAAAATCGCGGTGAGGATTAACCCTTGTGGCACAAGGCTAGTGGTGAATACGACCATATTCCGCACCGTGTTCAAAAATCCGATTTCGGTGTTGATGCCTGCCATGAAAACCATCGGTCCCAGCACAAATAAAACGAGCAGGGTGAAGCGCACAATCACCGCGATATAGCGTTGTGTGGGTGTGAGGGTCACTTTATATGTTTTGGCGACGGCGGTTAATTTATTGGCGGTGCTATGAGCGCCAACGCGAGTCGCTTGCATAATCCCAGACCCCGCAATACAAAATGAACCCGATGTCACGGGGTCATTTGGGGTTTTATATACTGCATCAGATTCACCTGTGAGGTGCGACTCATCAATTTCGAGGCTATCGGCTTCTAAAATCACACCATCCACGACAAGTCTATCACCCGGTGTGATAAAAATCAGGTCATCTTTAACAACCTGCTGATTCAAAACTGTTTGGCGGGCGCCATCGCGCAAGACATCTACTTTTTGTGGGGCAAGGCTGGCGAGTTCATTCAATTTGCGCTTGGCGAGGATTTCTTGAATGGTACCAATGAGCGAATTGGTGACAACACTAAACCCCGCAAATAACACTGTGAAGTAATCTTGAGAGATGAGGACGATGAGGAGTAAGACAAATAAGAGCATGTTAAAGACATTAAACAGATTATCGCGCAAAATTTGTATATAAGTTCGTCCAACACGCGCCTTAAAATAATTCGATTCCCCGCGTGCAATGCGCTGGCGCACTTCACTAGCAGTCAATCCACGCAATGGGGTGGGTATTTTATCCATCATCAAAAAACTGTCCTATGTGTTAAAATCTGCCTAGTAGTTTACACGGTATTGCACATTTTATAAAGTAGAGGCGTAATATCTAAAGCCTTTGATGTCTGATAAGCACTTACAAAAGGATGTACCACATGGGAAATTTGCGCGTCATTGCTATTCTAATTGGCTTTTTATTGATTATCGCTGTATTCACTTATCCTTCTTGGCGACCCCACCCTGCTCTTGAATCGGCAGAAGATATTTTCCCGGAATTATCAGAAGAACTGCGCCCATTATTTGATGACTTACCAGAAGATATTCAAAACATCTATTTGACCTTGCGCCAAGAAAATAGCCTTGATGCGACAAAGTTAGTCACAGCAAGATTAACCCCCCCAGTCCGACTCATTGAAGATTTGCCCGATGTCACGAATGCACCCCGTATTATGAGTGGCTCATTTGCCCCAGTTGTATTGCCAGAAGATGAGGTCGAGCGCGAATTACCTCCCTATCAACCCCTTTACGAAGCCTTTGGCGATGTAAGCATTTATCGTTACCCCGATAACCGTCAATTTCTACGCCTCGAAAATTTTAGTGTGGTCAATGGTCCCAATTTGCGAGTGTACTTGGCGACAATCAAAGATCCCCTTAATTTAGAAGAGTTGGGGAGAGATTACATTGACTTAGGGGCATTACGTTCTAACTCTGGAAACCTCAATTATGATATTCCGCGTGAACTGACAATGGCGGCTTATGCTAGTGTGATCATTTTTGACCTCGATTCTAAACATATATTTGGCGTAGCACAGATTCGTTAGGTATCATAGAGGTGTCATATGCTGTAGGGGCATGATAGTTCATATCCTACACAATATGATTAGCGCATAACACATAGGAACGCATATATGCAAATAGACATCACAAACCAAGTCGCACTCGTCACAGGAAGCGCCCATCGTGTTGGGAGGGCAATTGCCATCGCGCTTGCCAAAGCAGGCGTGAATATTGTCATTCATTATAATAGTGCAGAACCTCATGTGGTGCGGAACACGCTCCACGAAATTAAATCGTATGGAGTGGATGCAATTAGTATTCAAGCCAACCTGAGCAAGCCCGAAGGTGTGGGCTATGTCTTTTCCGAAATTGATGAGCATTTCGGCAAGCTCGATATTCTGGTGAATAGCGCCTCGATATTCAATAAAAATCGGTTATTAGAGGTGTCTATCGAAGATTGGCAGGCATCGCTGGATGTCAATTTGACCGCACCCTTTTTATGCACTCAAGCCGCCGTCCCGCTTTTTAAGCGCAATATTCCATCGGGTGGGGTCATTATCAATATTTGCGATTATGGCTCACTCCATCCTTGGACAGAACGGGTAGACCATAACATTAGTAAGGCGGGATTATGGATGCTCACCCAAGTGAGCGCCCTCAGTTTGGGCGGGGATAAAATCCGCGTGAATGCGGTATTGCCCGGTCCCGTGATGAAATCACCCGATATGACCGATGAGTATTGGCAAAAAATTGGGGCAAATTTGCCCCTCAAACGCACAGGCGATGAAAACGATGTGGCACGAGCCGTGATTTATTTAGTACGCGAAAATTTCATCACAGGCGCATTGCTCACAGTCAATGGTGGGGAGAATTTATAACATGCCCCGCGTTGCATGGTTAACTGATATCCACTTAGAATTTTTGAATCGTCCACAATTAGAAACATTTTTAACGACTCTCGCCACCGCTAATATTGATGCGCTATGGATTACGGGGGATATTGCCCAAGCGCAGTCTGTCCATGCGTATCTGAATGCCATGCTCAAAGCCACCATGAAACCCATTTATTACGTCTTAGGCAATCACGATTATTATCATGGGAGTATCCCCCAAGTGCGCGAATTGGTGACAAGACTCACCCACCGTACTAGCGGGATGGTATGGTTGCCTGCTGGTGGTGTGGTGGAAATGACCAAAACGGTGGGGTTGGTTGGGCATGATGGTTGGAGTGATGGGCGTTATGGCGATTTTATGAAATCGGGCATCATGCTGAATGATTATGTCCTCATCAATGAATTAAAGTTCAGCGACCAACATCATTTGTTGATGAAATTACGCGGATTAGCCGATGAAGGGGCGCATTATCTGCATAAGCAAATCCCAATCGCCGCAGACCGCTATCCACAAGTGTTTGTGTTGGTGCATCCCCCGCCCTTCATGGAAGTATGTTATCACAAAGGCAAGTTATACACCCCCGATAATCCATTTCTGCCTCATTTTTCATCAAAAGCCATTGGGGATGTGTTGCTAGAGATGGCAGATAAATATCCCAAAACGCATTTCACCGTGTTATGTGGACACACACACGGCGGAGGTGAAGCCCAAATGCGCCCCAATTTGCGCGTGCTGAATGGCGATGCAGAATATCGGCAACCCAAAATCCAACGGATTTTTGAATTCGCTTAATCAACAGTTAAGCCCATTCTTGCAACTGGTCTTATATTCACCACGTAGAATCATGATAAGATAAATCGTCTAAATCATACGATGATGCTGTTTGGACACACTCAATCGTGTTCATTTGTGTTTTTAGAGAGAAAGTAGAACGATGAATCACAACATTACTTGGCAAGATTATCATGCCTTGCGTCCTAACAATACGGTGGATGGCATCCTCCGCATCGCGCAAGATGTGCATAGTCCTCAATTAAATAATAAACGCGATATTTTGGTGTGGTT
>CALDGT010000349.1 GCA_937942935.1 uncultured Chloroflexota bacterium
CAAACACTTGCACGTTCCAAAACTGAATACTTGTGTGTACTCCATTCAGGATGTTCACTGAGCACAACTGCCAGCAAGAATAGCCCTACGAGCCAAGTCCCCCAATTGCTCCACTGTAATCGCCACTCATCTTTGGTAATACCCATTCCCTGATGCAATAATATTCCAGTGTTCATAAAACAACCTTTACGACAGGATGTTGTTCCATCATCCAAATATAGGCGTCTTCCAATGTTGGTTCGGCGAGGCTTAAGTTGGGCAAAATTGAAACTGCTTCTGGCTTTGCTAGAATACGTAAGATGACACCGTATGCGCGTCGCACAGCACTAACAACGCGATATTCCATCTCAATCTTTGAAACCTGAGAAGGATGTACGGTTATTGACCATACATAGCCCCGTGCCTGCTCAATAAATTCAGTTGGTTGCCCGCGATAGCGAATGTGACCCTCATCAATCAATGCCATATCGTCACAACTGCTGCTGATGTCATCAACGATATGTGTGGATAGGATAACAATACGCTCCCCACTTAACTGTCCTAATAAATTCCGAAAGCGGACACGCTCTGCGGGGTCAAGTCCTGCCGTAGGTTCATCAACAATAAGCAGTTGGGGATCGTTAAGTAATGCCTGTGCAATTCCAAGACGTTGCCGCATACCTCCAGAGAAATCACCTACCCGTTGGTCAGCTATATCATGCAGATTTACTTGCTCCAGAACAGCGTTAATGCGATTCTGCCAATTGTGATTGGCAGATTTCCCATGCAGCGTCGCCATGTAGTTTAGTAGTTCACGTGCTGTAAGCGTCGGATATAAGCCATACTCTTGAGGCAAATATCCTATGATACGCCGAATTTTCTGATTATCTTTGCCTAGAAGAAATTCACCGAATCTCACCGCGCCCGAAGTAGGCTCTGTCAATGTCGCCAATATTTTCATCAACGTAGTTTTTCCTGCTCCATTTGGTCCCAAAAGACCAAACATGCCGTTGGTGAGTTCTAAGGACAGATTTTCAACGGCTCGTTTTCCACGATGATACTCTTTTGTCAGGTCATGTATATGTAATTCCATGGTTGAACTCCTGTTAATTGGGGTGGGCTAACGATTTGCGTTACCCGCGCTGGGGTGGAGAATGTAGATAAAACTTTGAGAGCAGGATTCTGTTCGGGTGTAGAAAAAAACCCGAAAATACCGCAGAAACCCGCCCGTCAAGCGCACGCTTTGTTAGCCCACATTGTTGTCTTGGAAATATTTTGGAAAAACATCCAGTTCCCTTTTGAAATATAAGACAGCGACGACAACTGCCATCGTTAGAGCCAAACCAATGTTTGCAAGGGTTTGATTTTGAATATCGGCAAAATACGAAAACGATGATGCGGAATTATTCATTGCGATATGAGCCAGTGAAGTAACCCAGACACTCCTGCTTTTTACATAAACATAGGCAAGATATGTAAAAGTACAAACGGAACCAATGGCTAAAATGATGAGATTGAGCAAATTTTGCCAGAGCGAATATTGTGTAGTTTGCGGAATTATCAAAACCAACGGCAAATGCCATACATACCAAATTAAGCCACCAATAATAATGCCCACCCAAGGTTTGATTTTGTAAAGGAGAGGGAACATAAAGCCACGATGTCCAAACTCTTCACCGAAGCCTGTAATGATTCCAGGCAAGATGTTGAAAATGGTCAACCCACCGAAAAAGTAAATCATCAACATTATTCTTGGACTAAATCCTGGGGGTAATGAGGCGTTGATATCTTGACCCGCCGCTGCAAACTGCTCAGCTAATCTATTGAGAAAGATTTGACCTGTCAAATCCCAAGTGATTCCGCCCAATAAGGTGAAGAAAACATACGAGAGCGCAGTGATGCAGATTGAAATAATCCAGAATTTGAAATAGTCGCCGAGTTTGCCAAGGCGCAGATTTGCGTCGTCGAATTTTGGTTTGTAGAAAAAACTGCGAGTAATGATTGCTGTGATGGCGGGAGTCAGCATATAGAGTTGGGCTAAATATGCACCCTGTTGACCAAGCATTTTCGCTCCAACAATGACGGTAGTGCAAAAGGCAAAGAGAATGATAAAGTAGATTGTAAGTGGAGACTTTTTCATAATAAAACTCTCTTCTTCTGGTCGCAGGCTAACGGTTGGCGGCTTACCCTGTGGGTATCTGCGCTGGGGCTGGGACGGCGAAGCCGTAGGAAACTGCTTGCCTGCAAAGCGTGCCGCATGCCTTGCGAGCAGTCCCACACGCCCGTCCTCGGTGTTTGTCCGCGGGCAGGTGCATATCCTGATGCTCTTTCGGGGCATTTTGTTAGGCGGGTTTGTTGTGCGGCTGAATAACCTTCACTAAATTTTCTTTTACTTCAGCGTCGATCAAACCTAAAATCAGAATTGCTTCATCGCGCATATACCACGAGTTTGGTTGCTTGATGATTTCAAGAAGCGGAAAAAGAGCAGCCTGCTTCATGTTTGCAATTTTACTTTCAACAAGTGCGGCATATGTAGCTTGATGCCATACCGTATCGCTCCAAATCTGCGAGATGGCCTGTCTGATCTGAGGAGCAATAGATTCCCCATCAATTTCGCCTAACCCACTCAGCGCAAGCACTTTTTGATAAGCCTGTACTTCACCAGTAAGTATCGCTGCTTTTTCTGGATTCGTTTTACTGAAAAACTCGATTTTGGGGTGATGATTAGCAATCTCCTTTTGAATCGTTTTCAATAATGTATTCTTCAATACTTGATAAATGAAATCACCAAGTTCATTTGCCATTATGCTGGCATTATATAGTTCTGCAAGCCTGTTTGTTTTGCTTTTCAAATCGTCGAGTGTGAAGTCTGTCAGTGTTTCATCAATCTGCCTGCAATTTACCCGAATCTCGTCAAATTCATTGTGGTTTATTTCAAGGATAACAATGGCATTATCACTATCTTTCACAACCTGGTAATCAATTGGCATTCCCGTGGAATTATTCAATTTTTCAAGAACACTTGCCCCATTAGTACAGGCTGTCAATATTACTTCGGCAATTGGCATACCTTCCACTTGGTTGTTAGTCCACCCGCTCCTGTCAATTCGCAGAACTATATTATCGTTATTTGTTGTAACTGCAAGAAGGTATTGTTCATAACTGTATGGAATGCTCATGATTTTCTCTTGAATAATATATACCTGCACAAGCGAGACATGCACCCACCCTAAGGGGCGGTCCCCAGCGCCTGCCCTCGGTGTTCGTCCGCGGGGCAGGTACATTATCCTAGTGATCGTGCGGGATGCTTTGTTGGCTTGCCTTTATACGATGGGACTGCTTTAGATTGGAAGGGGTATCTGTTTTTCATAACTCGGGTACTCTTTT
>CALDGT010000350.1 GCA_937942935.1 uncultured Chloroflexota bacterium
ACGATGCACCATCATCATCGGTTTATCTTTGCCTATCATCCGCCCAACAATGGGGGTGTTGATGGTAATGCGCGATGAAAGTGTCCATTTAACCGATTCTTCTGCCATCATCCAACATCGGCAAAGCCGAATTCGCGCATGATTAATCCGTTTTCCATCTGTACGGACAATATGCGGGGTCAATTCTTCTTCAATGAGGGTGCAAACCACTTCATCGGCGGTGATATTACCCAATTCAATTGCCTGATACACCCCATGAATATCGGCATAATTGTGTGCCACAGCCCATCGGTTTAGTTTTATTTCTAATTGCTCAGATGAAAATCGTAACCGATACACCCCCATCTCGCGTTCTAATACCGATTCTAACCGTTCTTTTCCTGTCGAATGAATAGGTACTTCAACGGTTGGGGGTGGGGCATGTCGCTTGAGAAATGTTTTGATATGACGACGTGTTTTTGGCGAATAGGCAGATGATAACCAATCGCTGGTGATATGTGGTGCATGACGGTCAAAATCTATCTCGACTAAATCGGCATGATGTAGTGTGTGATGATGTACTGCATTTTTTCCATTTACCCAAAAATTGCGGGCATACGCTCCAAGTTCAGAGTGAATCCGAAATGCGAAATCTAATACCGTGAATCCTTGTGGCAAGGGATAAATCCATCGTCCATCAGGCGCAAATACGCCGATAGGGTCGGTTTGGTTGGTTGGTTTTTGTGAAATTGTGTGATATGGGGTATTCCACCACACATTGCGCGTTAGTTTACCTGTATGTGATGGCGCTAAAATGCCGTATGTATTCACTTGTTCGGCTTCATGTGTGCGAATTATGACTGTAATCAGCTTGTTGGGCGCAATTTGTAAAGTGGTAGACAATGCCCGATACCCGTTATATCGTGGATTCGCTAACCCATCTAAAATGGGTTTTGTTGGCATAAATTGCTCATGAAGCACACCTAATGCCCGATAACAATCGGGTTCACAATTGAACAGAATATCCACAATCAAATGACTTGGTAATGTTGGGGTATTGGCAGATGAATCTTCTAGGGTATATAAATTTGCAGGAGATAATTCATACGGTTTTATTCGCACTTCTGCAATATGATGATGTGGGAACAAATGAATAATGTGTGTTTGAAAATCTGAAAATGTTTGTTGATGCTCTTTGTAATATGCCTCTATTTTTGTCTCTAATGATTCATATAAAGGTTTATCGGTGAGGCGCAAACTCACATCTCGTAAGGCTTGGGCATAATTTTTGAGTCCGAGTAGCTCAAATATTGGCAAATAATGACTCAGATTTTCATTTGCCCATTGTCCCCGTTCTTCTGAGGTGAAGGTATCTATATCGCCCAAACTGACCAATCGAATCCCCAAAATGAATAACAGGGCTTCGCGGTCTGTATATGCCAAACCATAACATTTTCGCAGAAGTTCGGCGCGAATTGTACGAGGTGTGACAACCGATTTGCTTTTTTGTGAGGTAAATAGCGAGATTGCTATTTCGCATAATCCTATTGGACGCTCACCGACTTGGTCTTTGATGAGGTCTGTTTTGAAATTTGCATGATGAATATAGGGTAATAAACAGGCGGCGACTTGTGTATCGTGAGAGAGATTCCACTCTTGCAACAACTCTAATAGGTTATTAGCACGTCTGAATGCGCCCTCGCTCCGAT
>CALDGT010000351.1 GCA_937942935.1 uncultured Chloroflexota bacterium
CAAAAAAAATTATAAACAAAATATACAAGAATTTTTAAGCAAATAAACACATAAAAGAGGTGAGATACTATTCTTACCGCTTTATAACCGCAAAAAAAAAAAAAAAAGTGCAGACTGGGTTATACTTTTGAATAAAGTAAAACTCAAAATAAATTTAAGGATGAATTGGCATGTCAGAAGATAAACCCACTTTCAAACCAGAAGATGTCGAACCATTAAACACCCCAACCCTAAAAATTACGCTCGATACTCGTAATATGGTCGTTCTGGTGTCATATCACAAAGAATTGAATGCCGAAAACACCATCATGATGTATGGGTGGTTGATGGAATCTGTTAGGAAATATGGAAATATTGGAGTACGTGGGATTATTTATGATTTTACCGATGTCCAAAAATTCACCCCAAGCAATCTAATCTCGACCCAACGCGGGTCTATGGCAATCAATTCACAAATGGATTTGAGCCACATGCCAGTTGCAATGGTGGTTAAATCGGTGATGCAAGAACAACAAGTGAGCATTGCCATGAATATCACCCCGGGCGAGCAACGCAAGCGCATTGTGCATAATATGGCACAAGCGATGATGTTCATCAACGATTTTCATCGCAATTTGGCGCAAAACGACAAGTAATAACCTTATCTGAAGGGGGAAGACTTTTTTTGTCTGTGATGATAACCCAATTAGGTGTCCTAATTGGCGCTTTTACTTGTTCAGTGAAAGGACAAAAAATGTCTCTTAAAAAGGTCTATTTATGGATTTTTATCATTGGGATGGCAGGGTTACTTGTGCCACCATTTCACATTGTTGGGCAAGACCAAATATACCCAACCATCACAGCACAAAATATTCGCGGGTTAGCCCCTATCCATCAATTGTTATTTGATGAAGACATCACCCTGTTACAAGTGATACCGCATTCAGATAATCAGCATATCTATATCACCTATTGGCAAGGCGAAAAAACATATATCACATTATGGGACATATCATCCTTAGAAGAAATTGCCAGCTACGAAATAGACGGTACAAGCACCAATGGGATTGGTTTAGGAGGTGAGAATCAAGAAATTATTGTTGTCCCCGGTCGGCAGATTACCTTTTTGGCGTATGATACCTTAACCGAAATAAAGACGCTCGCCATTGGCGGCAATTCTCCGATGGCGCTATCAGATGATGAGCAACATATCATCACAGGATTTAGCATGGGATTCAGTCTAATAGATGTGGCGACAGAATCTTATGAGAAAAATCGGACATTCCCAGATTATGCCTATGGCATCGCATGGAATCATGACTTCTCGTTGGTCGCATCCAGTTATCTGGATTACTTTGAAATTTGGGATGTCGCTAACGAAACCCAACTGTATCAACGCAATACAGAACGATTTCAGGGTTATGTAACTTTTCATCCTCATGAAAACTGGATTATCATCACCGATGGTGCAACCCTTGAGTTATTCGATTTAACTACCCAACAAACATTATCCACAGCAACAACCAATGCAACATTATTTGGGTCTGTCGGAATAAACCCAGCAGGGACACTCCTAACTGCGGCAGATTCAGATGGCATCATTCATCTATATGATATTTCCTTGGGGACACTAACCAAAGTGGGGGAACTTATCTCCGAGAATGATACAACACACATAGATGCCCTAACGCATAATCTTCTCTTTACCACACAAATTTTTATGCACGAGGTATGGATTTGGGGATTACAAGGTGGTGCAGAAACAGGATTAGTCGCGCTAGAAAATAGTGTCTTGGGGACAACAACCGAATCTATCATGGCACAATCTTTCACCGATACGCAAAGGCAATGCACGATTCAAAGTGGGGAAACCGTTTTAGCAATTGGAAAAGCACAAGATGGCAGTGTTTTGGTCTATTCGAGTGGGCTTGGATGCGAAGGATTAAACTGGATTCCACCCGCCATGCAATTTAACGACTATCGCGTCACATGGGAACAAAATTTAACCCTCTTACGCGAATTTGCTCATGCTCAACCCTCTAATCAGATGACCATCCCTGTGAATGATGCGATGGATGTTTGTAATGATGCTAATGGGACGGCAACCTTGCCAAATCATGAGCCACCTTATATCACGTATTTACATCAAATGACAGGTGTCGGGACAATTTTAGATTTATTTTATCCCTATGGTCCCACACGCAATACACCTGTAGAGTTAATTTTATGTAGCACCTACAATGATGTGGCTTATGAGACCTGCTATTATAGCAATAATACAACATTCACCCGTATACGGCGCGATATTACCGTGATGTTGGTAGATTATCAAACACATGGAATTGTGGTATCTCAAACATTCAGAGGCAATGAACCAGAATATTGTGCCTCGACACAAACATTAGTGGATGCACGCGGGGGCAATTACGAAATTTTAGGGCAACCGCTTGATGATTCTGCCACATGGGTGCCATGGGCATTAGATATTATCACCAATGGCATCGGTGGCAATCGGCGAACCGTGGTGAATAGCGAAAGTGTGAATATCCGCAATGAACCCAACACCACAGCAGACATCCTCACAAGATTGGCTTATAACACACCGCTTAATGTGATGGGTAAAAACGAGGCAGGCGATTGGTTAGCAGTCTTATTGCCCGATATGAGCAAAGGTTGGGTATCTGTAAGCCTGATTCAATTAGCAGATAGTATTGATATAACAACTCTACCTGTTTTAGAACCCATGCCCGCCGACCAATTGCCCATTTTGTTGCCATAATAATCACCTTTGGGGCAGATAGCCGTTATATCTGCCCCTCATCTGATAATGGGTTACGAATGGCTTGGTCTTTGGGGTGTTTTGCCTCACCTGTATAACCCAAATCGCGCATACGTGCTTCCTCTAATTTTTCGAGTATGTTGGCAACCGCGCCATAATCGGCTTTAGGGATTTTTTTATCTACCCCGTCTATCCGATACACATACCCCACCCCTTCACACCAATCACAATCTACAGAACCGCCTAATTCATCTTCAAACCAGCCATATCCCTCACACGAGACACAGCGCACAATTTCTGGCATCATTTTATCCTTTCATCCACGCGCTAACGCGACCAAATAATCTGTCCGCAAATTAATAGCCCGTTCTCGCACATCTGCCCATGTCGCATGATGAGCAATCGCTTTTTCGAGCCACACTAATGCTCCACGTTTATCACCACCGTCTGCCAAAATCCGCCCCAGTGTCACCCAATTGCGGGTTTGAAACATGATAGACTTGCATTTTTCGGCATTTTCGATAGCACGGTCTATTAACATTTGAGCCGTGACCAAATCCCCTTGCGAACAGGCAATTTCGGCGCGGTGATTATCTACAGTCACATATCCCCAAATATGATTATTGCGTTCAAAAATCATTTGCGCGTGATTCAAAGATCGCTCTGCACCGCTCAACTCACCCGTTAAAAAATGAAGCCATGCACTAGCACAATAACACCACGCATTGCCCAATCGGCTTTGTGTACGCAGATGATATTCACTGGCATCCCCCAAATGATAAACCGCTTGTGTATAATTGCCACGCACCCTATCTAATTCACCTAAGAGATGTTTTTGCCACCCAATCATCCCCATATTGCCCAAATCACGCCATAATTCAATGCTCTTTTGGGTGATAATCTCACTCTCCTCATATTTCCCCTGACGAAATAAGGTACTCCCCAAAGCACTCATTGCAAATGCCACACCCCCTCTATCCCCTACTTTTTCGCTGATGAGCAACCCTTGATAGGTCAATTCTTCTGCTAGTGGATATTCACCGAGTGTATACGCGACTTCTGCCAATGTTTTGATGCTTTCACCCTCATTCCATGTGTCCTGATTCTGTTGTGATAACATCAATGTCTGCTGAAAAATACGCTTCGATTCCACATAATCAATTCGTTCATGTGCTACCCACCCCAATCCGCGCAGTGCCACAATTTTGCCAAATGTATCACCTGCCTTATCAGCAGTCGTCTCGGCACGTTTTGCCCAATATTCGGCACGGTCTACATTTTCGCTACGGATATCCGAATTTGTGCCGGGGTGTAACGACAAACTGTGCATGAGAAAAAAAGTAGAAACCAGATGAGGGTGGTCTGGGGTTGCCCTAAAATAATCAGATAATCGGTAAAATCTTTCTGCAATCAGTTCTATGGGCTTTTTACCCCGATTCGCCACCGCCCACAGTGCCT
>CALDGT010000352.1 GCA_937942935.1 uncultured Chloroflexota bacterium
GGTCAAAATATGCCCATTAAATTGGGGGGATGATATATGAGCCAACTTCACTAGGTATAATCACCCACTGAAATTGTTTGCTTCCTAAAGAAACCCCAATAGTCTGATTCCCCCGTATATATTGCGGTGATTGTGGCAAAACTCGCCAATCGGTAGGGAAATTGAGCATTGGTGGATTTAGGGCATCTAAAATACCCGTCCCTTGAATCGTAATACTGAATACAAGAGGATTGCCTAATGTGAGGATTCCTACCTCAAAATCGGCACTCATCACAAAATCACCTACTGCGCCATTAAAATTTGCTGGTGAGGCGTCTGGCAATTGTCGAACATTCAATAATATGTTAGGTGTATTGAAAAATTGCTCAGACCGAAAGACATCTCCTATGACTAATAGCTGTGCAGGGCTAATAATCATGTCACCTGATGTTAGAGGCGCAAGATTAATTTGCACTTCACGCACAAAAAATTGTTTGTCATTGATGACTTGCAATCCGCTATACGATTCATAACTTTCGCCAATCCAAAACCCCTCAAAATCAGGATATTGAACACGGATACCATCCTGCGAGAGGGTGTAATAACGGACGGTGTAAGTGATTTGTTCCCCAACATAAGGTTGAGTATTATTCACCGACGCTTCAATAAAAAAATCGTCCACACCATCGAATCCCTGCCCCAGTTGAATTCCTAGCCATATCAGAACGAATAGACAATGTATCATCACCAGTCCTTTTCGGGCAAAATGGAGTCAGGTTGAGAAATCAAAACACTGCTTAGGGATTGTTCATCAAGACGCAACTGGTCTAATAAATTTTCTGCTTCTTCTAATGACATCACACCAAATACATCGGGGGTTGGGAGTGGTTCTATAATTGAGCCATCCCCATCTGTGTTATTCGGTGTTTCGCCATCAGATGGTGGTGAGGTTGGCGTTGGTGGAATTATGCCAGAAATAGCTGTTGGTGTTGGTAAATTTGCTTGTCTCAGTGTCAATTCAAGGTTATATCGCGCATTATTCGCATTTGGATTGATGAGCAATGCTTGTTGATAGGCTTGGATAGCATCTTCATATTCGCCTACCCCAAAATATAAATTCCCCAAATTATAATAGGCTTTGCCAACAATCGCCTCATCTCCTCTGCGAATGGCTTGGAGTAAGGATTCTTCGGCTTTCGACCAATCATTTTGTTCAATCAATACAGAGGCATAATTATAGTATGGCAACGATTCATCAGGCATAAGGACTTGTGCCGCATAGAAAAATTCATCTGCGTT
>CALDGT010000353.1 GCA_937942935.1 uncultured Chloroflexota bacterium
ACATTGAGCGTGAGGTTATCCCGCAGGATTTCTTTTCATCTCAATATGTCAGGTTATTTTTATTCAAACAACCCGATTCAGCCATAGCCGACATCATTGACCCAATCACTGGCGCAAACTACGGCACAACCACCCGATTCATGTTACGAGACAATACGCTCGCGCAAGATATTTTTATCGCCCGTGAAGAAGTGATAAATGGGTTATTTACCTATTCAGTGAAAAATTTTGAAACACAAGAGACGCTCATCACCCTATACGAGAATAGTCATGACCGTCGGCTCAATATCCAATTTACACCCGATGAGCGGTTCATCCTCACCTATACAGAAGAAGGTATTGTGCAAATGTGGGGTGTCATAAATTAAAAAGCCCTCGTCTGAGGGCTTTTTGTTGCTTATTTGTGTTGGACGCTGATTTTGCGGGGTTGGACTTCTGGGGTCTTTGGCAAAACGAGGGTGAGGACACCGTTCACATATTCTGCCGTGACCTTATCGGCATCCACCGCCAAAGGCAGGGTCAGGGTGCGGGCAAATTTACCAAAGGCGCGTTCTTGGAGCAACACCTTGCTATTTTCTGCGACCGTCGGCGCTTCGATTTCGACCGAGATGGTGAGCTTGTTATCGTGCCAATTGATATTCAATTGGTCTGCCGATAAACCGGGCATATTGGCGACTACGGTGTAAGCCTCTACTGATTCATGCACATCCAAAGGCATGGTGTTGCCTGCAACGGTTGGGCGAATGCCACCCCATGTTTCATCGAATAATCTGTCCATCGCATTTTGCAAAACTGCCATTTCACGAATTGGATTCCAACGAACAATGCTTGACATAATCTTTTTCCTCCTACACATATTTGTTGTTTATCAGATGGTGATTGTGTATCAATCACACGATGCTTTTATCATAGCGCGGTTGTGTAAGAGAAATTTTTGAGAAATATCAGAGGATTGTCTGAGGAATATCAGAAGACTATATGCGCGGTTAGGTCGCATCAAAGAATTGTTTGATGCTTTTTTTCAAATTAGACCGTGCAAAAAGCGCCATAATCATGGTCGCAAAAATTATAAAAATACTCATCATCGCAGAAATAAAAATAAAGTTTGAAACGGTGCGCTGATAAACAGGTAATCGCAAAAAAGTAGACAAAGTGAGAAAAGTGCCAATGCTAATCATAGACCCACCCCATATTTTTACCCCCATCGTGCCATAAACCTTCATCTCATGTTGCCCCTTTGTGAGGACTCCCCAAAAATGAGCGAGTGAACCATCTGTGGCATAAAATTCGAGTCGGTCATCATCTGGCGAAATCAGGCTCAATTTCATGCCTTGTTTTTTAGATTGTTCCAATAGTGCTATCTTGCCTTTGCATTGTGTTATGGTCATGTGTGTTGAGAAAAGGAGTGGTTGATGCCAATTGGTCGAATCTTGGGCAACAGGCGGTTTCTTGATAGTAAACATGGTTTCCCCTTTGGTCTAATCAATATCTCCCCCCTATTATATCCCCGATTTGTGAGGAATTTCACCTGTTTATATCCACATCACCTCATTGATAAAATCATCGGGGCTAGTTGCGAGTTCAATCAATGTGGCAATTTCAGCAATGGCATCGCCAATTAGCATCGCTTTATGAACCAAAATCAACCCCGTCATCCGTTTTCCATCTCGGATACGCGCATAGGCAAAATCGCTCATCGTGGTAACATCATGAGAAAGCAAAATCGCCCCGACTTTTGAGGCTTCCTCTAATAAATCGGGGTCGGGGATGCTCATCAGATGTGTATCTTGAACACGAATCACATCCAACGTTGGGTATAACCTTTGCAAACCACGCAAAATGTGACCATTAAAATTTTCATCTGCCCAAAATTTCATACATCATCTGCTTTGCGTTCTGCAATGCGCTTGAGCAATTTTTCTTTGGTCATCACATGCTGAGGGAACTCTGCCTCAAATTTGTGCCGAATGGCTTCTGCTTGGGCTTGCCGTTCTGCCAAATACGCATCTACCGCTTCACGGTTAGCTAAATAATAGGCAATGACATGATACACATCGGTCACAGTCAAGGTATCATACGCTTCTACAATTTTTTCTGGGGATGACCCCCGATGGTATTCGCCGATAACAATATCCAACAACACGCGGGTATTGCCAACACGCCAAGACCCCGTTTCATCCAAGCGCAACGGGACGGTTAATGGTTGTGGTGGGGTTAAAATGCTCATGGTTCATATCCTTATCATTTCATCTCATCCCTATTATATGCCAAATTGTGAGGAACTACGCCAGAAAAGGTGATGAATAAATGTGTCGCCCTTAAAGATATTCGACACGATTGATGAAATCACCTTCACGGCTTGCACCGATAAAAATGGCTAATTCGTAAATAGCTTCTTTAACGGGCATATTTTGAGCGACAACAATCACACCAGACATTGGCTTTCCTTCTGCAACACGCCGATTCGCAAATGGAGGTATCGTCCTAATATCATGTGTCAATAAAACTGCGCCGACCTTTGAGGCTTCCTCTAATAAATCGGGGTCGGCGATGCTCATCAAATAAGTATCTTGAACCCGTATCACATCCAATTCTGGATGTTGATTCAATAAGCCACGCAATATATCGCCTCGAAAATTTTCATCTGCCCAAAATTTCATCGGCAATCTTCTTTCCTGTGCGTTCCTCATAGCGCCTAATGCGTTCTTCTTTGCTAATCGGTGGATATAATGCTTCCATCTGATGCCGAATCGCATCGCCTTCTGCAACATATTGCGTCATATAGTTATCTAACTCCGCTTGATGTTCCAGATAATACCCCACAATCTGATACACATGCGCCAATTGCAACACATCAAAATTTTCCACAATTTGCTCTGGGGATGACCCTTGCTGAAAGGCAATAATCACCGTTTCGATGGGGATGCGTGTATTGCCAACACGCCAGCGCCCCGCCTCATCTAGGCGTAAAGGTAAATTTAGAGTTAGGGTTGGGGTTAAAATGCTCATGGTTCATATCCTTATCATTTCATCTCATCCCTATTATATGCCAAATTGTGAGGAACTACGCCAAGTCTTCTGATATAATGAGGATAAGGAGTAGATAATGAATCAATCACGGTTGTTATTGTTGCTAGATAAATCAGATGATGTCGCTTTTGTGAAGCAAATTCTCAAAAGCCCGTTGGGTTTGGCGCATGAAATGATTCAGTTGTTATTCGAGAATCGGTTTGATGAGTTGTCGAACAAATTGGATACTATCAAACAATTCGTGGCGGGCATCGGGCGGGTGAAGGAATTATCCGATTATAAACTGGCGCAATATTACCCCTTATTTTTTGCCTATCATCAATTTTTTCACTCATCCTATCGCGCTCGACAAGGTAATGTGCTGGAAAATTCGCTTATTGAGT
>CALDGT010000354.1 GCA_937942935.1 uncultured Chloroflexota bacterium
TATCTTCTTCGGTGAAGTGATTCACCTTATCTGATTGCACATCCAATACCCCAATTAATTTGTTACCAATAACCATTGGGATAGCAAGTTCAGATTGTGTATCTGGAAGCAATGGGTTGGGCAAGAAATCTGGTGCGAGAGAGACATCATTCACAATGACACCATCCATACTACGTGCGGCTTTTGCCACCAAGCTATGCGGATGGTTATAAGAGATTGAACGCCCTTGGTTCACCATGATTTTACCAGTCTCGCCTGCACCGCCTGCGAGTGCCAACTTGTGATGTGCTTCATCTAACAAGTAGATATGAGCATGATACAAGCTAAACCGGTCTTTGACCAAATTCGACACATTGAAGAGCAGGTCGGTGATGTTTAATGTACTAGTGGCTTCTGCGCTCACTTGTGCCACGGTCTGCAATTCAAGAGCGCGTTTTTGAACTTGTTCATAAGACCGCGCATTTTGTAGCGCGACACCGATTTGGTCTGCAAGTAAGGTTTGGATTTGAATGTTGTCTTGTGTGAAGGCATTCTCTTGGGTGGAATGTATTTCCAAGATACCCAGTAATCGCCCGGTATTCATAATCGGGATAAGTAAGATAGAGTGTGTTTCGGCTAAGAATGGATTGATGGATGTTGTCTCATCATGGCTGACATGGTTATCAATGATGGCTTGTTTTGTTTTTGCCACTTGTGTGATGATGCTGTCATCTCTGTTAATATTGAGCCGATACCCTTTACCAACGTGCTGACAAGGTGCATAACCTGTCCCCGCGAGCAAATGTAATGTTTCGTTATTACTTTCGAGGACATAAATGTGAATGTGATATAAATTGAAGCCACTTGCGATTTTATTAGCGACTTCTCGTACTAACACTTCTTGTTCTTGAACTGTAGAGATTTGTGCGCTCACTTGCGAAACGGTTTGTAATTCTTGTGCGCGTCTTTGCGTATCTTGATATAACGACACATTTTCAAATGTGACTGCGAGTTGGTCTGCCATAGATTGAAATAGGCGGATGTTATCTTCTGTGAAGGTGTTAGGCACACTGTGCTGAATATCAAGCACACCAATGACATGCTCTTTTGACCGCAGAGGGATTGTCACTTCTGAGCGTGTTTCTGGGAGCAACTCATTGGGCAAAAAGTTGGGGTCTTTGGCTGTGTCTTGCACAACGACAGGTTTTTGAGTGCTGATAGCCGCCGAGACTAGCGAGCGTTTGTTAAGCGCCAAACGGTGATTACGTCCTAATAATTTCCGACCCACATAACCCGTACCATCGCGCAATTCTGCCCACTCTCTGGTTTGGTCAATAATATAGACTTGGGTATAGTAAAAGTCGAAGCGGTCACGGATAAGATTTACTGTCAGGCTGAGGAGGTCATTAATATCACGAATTTGATTGGCGGCGGCAGAGATTTCTGCGGTTGTCTGTAAGTCTTGTGTCCGTTCAGAAACACGGTCTTCTAGCGATTCAAAAGATTCTCTCAATTGATTGCCCATGCTGATGAATGCACGACCTAACTCACCTAATTCATCTTGGCGTTGGGCGATAGATTGAGATGGCGTTGCATTAAAATCGCCAGTCGCTAATTTTTGCGCGTTTTTGCTTAATTCGATAACAGGGGTGCTGATTTGACGTGCGATGAAAAGCGCAAGTACAGAAGCGACAACACTGACCAGCCCAACTAAGACTAAACCCAATATCGCGGCTTGTTGGGCTTCGGCATAGATGACCGCATTTTCACGAGTATTGATGAGGATGAAGTAATAATCGAAAGGGGCATCTTCTGGTGCAACATCTACACGACTATAGTGAACGAGTTGCCCTGCTTCTACATTCAGGTCGCTGATGCCAAGCCCTACCGATAAAATGCTTTCTACTTCTGAGGGGGTAAAGAAGGTGCTGTTGGCGAGGTTCGCGCCTGCCTCATTGCCGATTGTTTCGATATCGGGTTCAAAACCAAAAACACGCTCTGGACGACGTGTATTGACCAAATAGTAACCATCACTATTTAACAGATAAGCAAAACCATCATCACCGCTTGAGGTAATTTCATCGAGGAATGTTTGCGCCCATACATTAACGATGACAGCACCCATCAACCGACTACCAAAATAAACGGGTATCCCATAACGAATGACAGGGACAACAGAGCCATCTTCTAAGACTTGGATAGTTGCTGGTGTCCCTTCTCGATTAAGGTCTAGGGGAGAGATATATAAACCACCATTGGGTTGAGAAACCGTGTTGATGAAGTACCCTCTATCCGCTTTATTTTGTAAATTGCTCACACGAACAGCCGTGTTTGTATTGGGGTCAAAATCTACCCGCACACGTTCTAATCCTGTCGCATCTATAAAGCGCAATTGTTGATAGATACTGCGGACATTGGTTAATGCCAGCAAGTTATCTTCGAGGGTGGCTCTCGCTTCTTCAATGGATATTGCGTCACCAGAAACTAGTGCTTGTGCGAAGCGTTCTACAGACGGTGCTTGTCTTAAATATTCAATATCTTGTAATGGCACCTGAAGAAATGTTTTGAGTTGCGATAATTGCTCTCGTAGGAAAGTTTCTTCAGATAGCTGAACATTATGTGTGATGTCTTGTGACCACTGGAAGATAATCAAACCAGTGATAATTACTGTAGGTATAATTACCAACGGCAAAATGTACAACAACAATTTTTGTCTAATTTTGAATGAACCAATGTTTATCACGCAATACCCCCTTTATGGTATTTTTGCGATTCTACGTTAATACTATTTTAATCTCATGTTGCGAATTTGTGTCAACAAAAAATCTTAATTCTTTGATGTTAAAACGACATTCATGACATTCTTCAACAAAAAAATAACCCACTGTAATGAAGTGGGTTATTTTTGTCATGCTATTTATGCTGGTTGATAATTCGATACTTGTAACTTATCTGGTGAGACACCATGTTGTGAAATTAATCGTTGGCGACTTTGGGTGATTTCTTGTTGTGTCCTTTGAACATCCCACCCCAGCACACCCGCCAAAATATGTGCGAGTTCGGCTAACCCGCCACCATCTATTTTGCCGAGCATGGCGAGCAAAGAGCGGCGCATGAGCAAATCATCTAGGTGGACAATCTTTTCATGTTGCGCCAAAAAGATGATTTCGCGGTGAGTATAATCTGGGACACATTCAAGTGGGGCATCTGCTTCTGCCTGACAAAATGCGATGATTTCTTCTGCGCGTCCTCCATAGCGATTCAAGAGCATTTCGACTGTTTGGCGTGGTAAACCAGTCTTTAGGGTTTGGTCGTTAATCCAGCGTTGCCGATTATCTTTGGGGAAATTTTTCCCGCCACCGATTGGCAATTTGAGGGTGCTAGAGACACGCTTTTTGCCGAGCCTGCCCAAAATATCATCGGTCACTTTTTCAGAGAAGGCGCGGAAGGTTGTCCATTTTCCGCCAACCAATGATAACACGGGATATGCACCACGCGCTCCCGCTTCAATGGCATTAATGCTATGGTCACGGCTAATTTGACCTGTTGTGCTGGCGGCGCTAGAGGGCAATGGGCGCACCCCAGAGAACCGATAGACAATATGCGAGCGGTCTACATGAATATTGGGGAATACCAATTTTACCATCTCTAGCATGTAATCTACTTCGTCTTCGGTGCAAATCGCTTCATCTGGATTATCTATCCGAATATCGGTTGTACCAATCAATACACGGTCTTCGAGTGGGAAGAATAAGCAAATCCGACCATCTGCATTTTCAAAGAACATCTCATGTCCTTGCGTGGCGGCGAATAATTCTGGATGGTCTACAATAAGATGTGACCCCTTTGTGCCACCGATGAACCGACTGCCACGGTTGAGTGTTTCGTTGGCAAAGTCAATCCAAGGACCCGCCGCATTGATGACAATCTTGGGCTTCACCGCATATTCTTTGCCAGTCAATTGGTCACGCAAAACAACAGTATCATGCCCCGCGCTAACGGCTTTGACATAATTAAGTGCGCGTGCCTGATTCGGTGATTCTGCCTCTGCATCCAAAATAATTTCTAATGCAATCCGTTCTGGATACGGCATCCACGCATCATAATAAGTGGCGGTGGCGATGATATTCGGGTTCAATTCTGGGCGACGGACGAGTGATTCTTCTTTGCCAAAAAAACGATGACGAGGCAGGGTTTGTTGTCCCATCGTGAATAAATCGTACATCATCAAACCGAGTTTAATGACAATTGCGCCGCGTGCGCTTGGCTTATCTCGTAATTGCAAAAATTTGAGTGGGGCATTTAATATGCCACTCATTGCCGTAAAAATCGGGATAGTGGTCGGCAATGGTTTGACATAATGAGGCGCATTTTGAAGCAGGCGATTGCGTTCTGTTAGGGCTTCACGCACCAGACGAAACTCTCCATTTTCTAAATAGCGTAACCCACCATGTACCATGTGAGATGAGCCTGCGCTTGCCCCAGAGCAAAAATCATTCATTTCTACCAATAGCACATCTACCCCTTGTAAGGCTAAATCGCGGAATGTGCCAATGCCATTAATCCCACCCCCAATAATTAAAACCGATACCTCTGGATTATTTTCGATATGTTTTAGGGTTTCTTCTCTGCCCATAAGACCTCATTTATATTTACTCTATTGACGAATCTTAGACATGATTATAACGCCTTATTAGGATGTTCCGTAGTGTTATTGGGGATGATTTTAGCAGGTCAAATAGCACTTATTGATAAGCAATGAACAGGTTGTTTTGGGCGCTTGCCCGATTCGGTATAGAGAGGAGAATGCTGGCTTCGCCCCGCGCATTTTCGCTGGCGACAATCAATGCCATATAACCCGGTTGGTAAGTATCAGTCGATGGAATTTGAAAAAATGCTTTGCCATCGGTAAAGACCGTATTATAAACCTTTGGACCATGAACGCCGACCATCACCAGACCTATTGGCGTGCCATTAGCGACATTAAGTGGTCCAACAGAAATTTCAATGGCGCTACCTGCGGTAGCGGTGGTTGGCACATGAATAGGAATATCCCCTGTCAATTTTGGTAGATGTGAGGGTGCTGTGGTGCAAGCAGTGATAATCAAAAAAACGAGCATCCAGCGCAGATAAATGGTGATGATATGGTTTAACCCATATGGATAGTGTGAAGTAAAACAATTATGAACAGCCACAAAACATACTTACCCCCCGGTAAATGTTTTATTTGGACGAATATGTTGAATAGAGTATAACACCTTTGTGTGAATTGTGCATAGCACCATAATGAGAGTTTTGCGCGGGTGATATAACAAGAGGATGTGGGTAGATAAGTGATGAAGTGGTGTTTGATTATTGCGAAAAGCAGAGAGGTTGTATAGAAGGACTATCGTTGCCTATGTCCCTCTATACGATAAAACCGACTGGCTCTGGGGTATACTGCGCCCCGTTATTTCTTAGTATCTAGCGCCTTTTCAAGCAAATTTAGGCACTCGCGTAGCTCATCTATTTTGGCGCGAATCTGCCCTTTTGTCGCAGAACTCGCCTCCCCTACCCCGCTACGAATCATGAATAATTCCTTTGCAACCAGCTCATTTTGCTTAGAAAATAACTTTTTTCCGCGTTTGAGGGCGGCATCTTGGAATAGGGTAGGGGAACTAGATGATTTTTCTTTGGCGCTCGCCTCTTTGGATTTGTCATCAATTGCACCAAAATTGTTGCGACTCGCAACAATTTCAGCCAGTTTGCGGGCTTCAAAAATCGCTTGCTCATCGGATGGCAGACGTGCCAAGCGGAGCAATTCATCTTCGGATAAATCCAGTGTATCGCCAATTGTCCACACTTCATCGGGCAATCCGAGTATGGTTCTGCACCGTGTGAAGGCGGCGCGATGACTCACCCCTAAACCGTTGGAGAGCATTTCACCTTTGCCACTAGGGACACGATATGGGATGACTTGGGCGTAGTATGGGCGGTCAGAATGACCCTGTTTGACCAGTGAATCATACTCTTCAAAACGGATATTTTGTGTGCCGAGCAAATCCATCATCAACAATGAAAATTGGCGAGCGCGACCAACCGCATTGAGGTCTGCGCGGGCGGCATTCTCGCTTGCCTGTCTCCACACATTGAATGTATCTACAACAATGGCGGGGATATTTTGCCATTTTTCGCGTTCAAGGGGTTTATCCTCATCGCCATTAAAATAACCGTATAGGATATGGAACGCCAACCAACGACGTTCCCCTGTTTCCATGCGATAGCTATTTCTGTCGAGCCGTTGAACGGTGACCGGATTTGCAAGCCCATCACGGCGGATGCTCACGGCTAATTCGACAATTTTCAAAAACGCATTTTCTGCGGGACCGGGTTGATACCGCTCCGATTCATATTCGTCTTCGCTGACCCCACGAGATTCGATTTTCTCTGACCACAGGTAATGGTCTAAATTAAAATCGGGTTCGCCTGCTTTGCGTCGTTCTTCATCAATGAATTGGACCCACACATTAAATAGGTCGGCAATGTCTTTGGGTTCACCAGACCAATGCTCACGGACTTGTGCGGGAACAGCACGGCGAGGTTGTTTTATATCGGGATAAATTTGAAAAATGGAAACAGGTCGAATTGTCTGACGCGCCCCTTCTCGCTTCGATAGTTCGCCAAACAAAGCCGTGTCTGCATCAGTCATGCTAAGGCTGTTATTGGGCGAATTTTGCGGATTTTCTCTGCCAAAGGGGTCAACATCCAACAATTGATTTTTTCTGCTCATAATGCCAACTCCATCTCAACACGGTCTACAATTGTCCACATATCGCGCGAGGCGCTACTATCGGGTGCAAAACTAAAGACCAAGCGCCCCACTGTAGAAGCCTCTGCCCAAACTGTCCGCATATACATTTCGGGCCACACAAGGTTGCCATATTTGGCGCGGAGTTTGTTCAAGTTTTCTTGATGGACGAGGGTGCTGGTGCGGAACATCGTCGGGATGATGCCCATCACTTTGAGTTCACTCAACCCATAACGTTCACGAGTGGGTTGAATCATTTGGCGGTGATTAAAACTTTCGACCAAGCCATCAAAACTAAGGAACTCACATTTGGTTGGGTATAGAATCGCGTCGGTTGCCAAATAAATGGAACCATGCAACAGGGATGGTGTTGGGGATGTATCGAAGATGACGACATCTACCACACCTTCTAATTCTTTGAAACGGTCTGCGACTGCAAACGCATCTGAGATTTGAATGGGGATACTGCGTGTTTCGACATTTGATGGAACGACATAGAGTTGTCCTTTGATAGGATGACCGGGCGGTGCATATCGTTCTGGTGGGACAGCGCGTAGGACATCCCGAAATGGCGCACTTCGCACGAGCAAGTCATACAGCCCCGGTTCTTTTTTCAATCCCAAACACAGGGTCGCATGACCTTGTGGGTCGGCATCTGCGATGATGACTTTATAGCCACGAATGGCGAGTCCTGCGGCGACATGAACGGCGATGGTGGTTTTTCCGACACCACCTTTTTCATTGATGAGCGTGATAATTTTCATAGTGTTCTTTCGACTAATATACGGGGAAGATTCCCCAAAAACGGACAGAATTCTTTTTGTCAAAATACGCACAAAAAGTGGATACACACATGATAACATTCTCTAAACTGCCTGTCATGTGGATTTATACCATATCGGGTTAAAATGCGTTTAACGATGGATTTTCTGATAAGGAATTTACGATGTTCAAACGAATTGAACCAAAAGATGGGCAAGAGTCGGTATGGGATTATCCTAGACCACCGCGTGTTGAACCCACATCCAAACGGGTGCGGGTGATATTCAACGGGGTGGTGATTGCCGAAACAACACGGGCAATGCGTGTTTTAGAGACCAGCCACCCACCCGCTTATTATATCCCACAAGCCGATATTCAGATGGGATATTTCTCAAAAACATCTCGCAAAACAGCGTGTGAATTTAAGGGACAAGCCAGTTATTGGACGATTACCGTTGGTGATAAACAAGCCCAAAACGCTTGTTGGGGATACGAGCATCCTATTAAGGGATATGAAGCAATTACAGGTTATATCGCGTTTTATCCCAGCCGTATGGATGCGTGTTTTGTGGATGAGGAACAGGTTATCGCACAAGAGGGTGATTTTTATGGTGGTTGGATAACATCAGATATTGTCGGTCCATTTAAGGGTGGTGCAGGGACTTGGGGTTGGTGAGGCTTATCCCAAGCATTTCCCAAGTTGGGTTATGCTTGGGATATTGAGATAAAAAATTATCCCTTTAGGGCATTTACAATCGCATTCACATTATAGCGAATCATACCTAAGTATGTGCTGGCTTCATCACCTGCTTCGCCAAGAGAATCACTATAGATTTGCACAACAGCCACTTCGTACCCAACCTCATTTGCGACTGTTTCGGCGATGTCTATACTCACGGCATATTCGGCAAAAATGGCTTTGACACCTTCTGCCTTAATCACCTCGATTAAATCGGCAATATCTTGTGGGGCGACTTGTGCCATGCTAGAGGCGCTAGGGATAACTGTCCCAACAACTTCAAATCCAAATTCTGCCGCAAAGTAAGCGAGGAAATTGTGGTTGGTGACAATCACTTTGTTTTCTGCGGGAATGGTATCTATCAGCATGTGCATCTCATCATTTAATGCGGTTAATTCTGCGATATAGGCTTGAGAATTGGTTAAATAAGCATCTGCGTTATCAGTATCGGCTTCGCCAAAAATAACCGCGATATTGCCTGCCCAAACCATCACGTTGGTTGGACTTGTCCACACATGAGGGTCACATGCGCCGTGTGCATGTTCGGCTTCGGTGGTGTGTTCCTCTTCATGATTCACATCACACGCCACATCTTCGCCATAAATGCCCAAATATTCAGGCGTTCCGTGTTCTTCTTCGCTATGGGCTTCTTCTGTGGCTTCTGCTTCTTCATCGTGATGATGGTCACTGCTCAAGACATTAATCCCCAAAGAGACGATATGGGCATCTGGCGCATTTTCTTCGATGATTTCCAATAAGCCTTGTTCCATCCCCAAACCATTGACCAAAACCACATCGGCATCTACCAGCATGGCAATATCTTGTGGTGTTGGGATATAACCATGCACATCACTATTAGCGGGGATGATGGTGGTAACATCTACCAAATCACCACCGATATTTTTAGCCACATCGGCAATGATAGATGTCGTGACGACCACTTGTAACTTTGATTGGGCGTGCGTGCTGAATTGGTTCATCCCAAAAAGTGCAATAAGCGGTACAATCATGAGTAACAATCGTTTCATTATGTGAATTCTCCTTGTATTGATATTGAACGATGTAAATGATACCACGTCTCAATAAGCATGACAAGGAAGCAAGGATAAAAACGCATGACTATTTCACCACGACTAGAACGCTTACGCGATGCAGGCTATAAATTGACCACCGCCCGCGCCACGGTGTTGGGGGTGATAGAATCGCATGAGGGTCACATGACCTCTGCCGAAATTTTGGATGAAGTATCGAAGCGCGATGCTTCGATTGGCAGAGCGAGTGTATTCCGCACACTCGATTTGCTCACACGATTAGCGATTATTCGCCCCACATACACATCGGGGAGTGCTACCCCCAATTATGTGCTGATGCCCGATGGACATCATCATCATATTGTGTGCGTGCAATGCCACCAAACCATCGAATTTCATGATTGCGGATTAGCCGTGTTATCGGAACGCCTAGAAGAAGAATTTGGGGTTAAATTGACGGGGCATTTATTGGAATTTTATGGGGTGTGTGAGGCGTGTAGTGAGGCGGGTGTGATAGATGAGGAGTGAGGCGCTCATGATGCGAGCGCCATCATTTTATTTTACCGATTGATATATGGACGCAAGGCTTTTTCAAAACGGGTCATCATATCAATGAGTGTATCTGCAATTTTCTCCCATTGCGATTTATCTTTTATATTCAATCCATCATGAATATAAAAAATGCGACAAGCCTTTGCATCATCACTACGCCAATCAAGGGTATCTCCAATCTCTTTTTCAATTTGTTGCTGATGCTCATACAATAAATTAAAAAAATCTCTATTCTCATCACGATTACCAACACTAATGTATAGATATGTCCCTATTGTGCCATCACGGGCGGTTACATAATAACTAATGCTTAACCCATTTTTTATGGATGCCCCAGTAACATCTCTATAGAACCTACCCGCAGGGGTTTTATAGCGGAACGGCGTTTTTCCATCTGTATAATCCAAGAAGTATGACCAAAATTCAAAATATAATGACGCAACATTAGAAAGTGCGTCACTCTTTTTCTGTTCCCCAATTTGGCTGAGTTGTTCATCTGGGGCGACCAACACCGTAAACCATGGTGCAACCCATCCCCCAATGCGAATTGCCTCTAGCTTGACAAAATAAAATTGCATATCAACAGGGGTAAATTGATTGAGCCATGTTACTACTTCTTGATGTTCTGGGCGAACTTCGGTAGCAATCCATATCGCAGTTTTAGCTTCTAAATTGACCATATAAGTCAAGACTTTGCCAAGATGGTCATGGTCTGTGCGTTCTAGCTGATTTTCGATAATGACATTATCACCTGCACCATCTTTGCAGAATATATCCACATTGAATGACCCAACCGATTTTTCGGCTTGAATATCAGTGAATTGAATACCAATTCTTTCAGATAAAGCATCCAAATTTTGAGCTAACCATTGTGTAAAATCATGCGCTTCATGCGGAAATGCTTGTCTGATAGGAATAAATTCTGCTTTGCTGATATTCATCTCAAATGCCCCTAACCGTTGATAAGTCAAATAATAAAGTTAAGTATATCACGACTCGGTGGCATCTAAAATAAAGCAGGCGCTCATCATACGAGCGCCTTTGTGACGGGGTTCACAAATGATTTAGCTGGCAACAACCAAATTTTCTTCTTCAAAAAAGAATCGTTCTTCGCCAAATGCTGGCACCAGTTCATCTACCCATGTCGCTTTTTCGTCATATTTGGCGAAAAATGGACGATGTACCCAATCGGGATTACGTCCCTGCAAAAAGCGCAAAGCAATCACTTTTTCCCCATATACTTCGCTCACACCCAACACCTGAATTTTGCCCGGTGTCGCGCTGGCGCTGGGTCCGCGCACAGTTCTACATATCCCACTCACTTGTTGATAGGCTTCACGGAAAATTTGCCATGCCTCAACCAATGGCACAGCAAAATAATGTTGTGCGCCTGTATCACGGGCGAGGAACATATAGTAGGGAATCATCCCCAAATCCACTTGCCTGCGCCACATTTTTGCCCATGTTTGAGCATCGGCGTTGATATGACGCATGAGGGGCGATTGGGTGCGAATTTGTGCTCCTGTGTTGCGAATCCGCGCCACCGCATCTTCAAGGGCTTGGGTGCGTAATTCATGCGGATGATTCACATGCGCCATAATCGCTAAATGTTTGCCTGATGCGGCGACTTTATCAAACAAGCGCATGAGTTCATCAGCATCAGATTCGGTGGTGAACCGATATGGAAAATAACTCAGGGCTTTTGTGCCGATTCGGATGGTGTGGATACTCTCTATCGCTAATAACGGCTCAATATATGAGGCGAGGGCGCTACTCCTCATAATCATCGGGTCGCCACCCGTGAAGAGGATGTCGGTCACTTCTGGGTGCTGATAGAGATATTCGGTCAACAATTCTGTTTCTTTCATGGCGAATTTGAGTTCATCCATGCCGACAAATTGGGGCCACCGAAAACAGAATGTGCAATAAGCGTGGCAAGTTTGTCCCTGACTGGGGAAGAACAACACGGTCTCTTGGTATTTGTGTTGGACACCTGTCAGCTTGACCCCATTCACAGTGGGGACATTATATTCAAGCTGACCCGCAGGGTGTGGATTGAGTTGCAAACGGATTTTATTCGCGGTTGTGCGAATTTCTTCTGGTGATGCTCCACGTTTTAATAGGCGTGCCATCGCATCAAAATGGTCTGGCGTGAGCATCCCTTTTTGGGGAACAGTGAGGCGATAAATGGGGTCGTCTGGGACATTTTCCCAATCTATCAAATTTTCAATCACATAGTTGTTAATTCTGAAGGGGAGGACATTGCCAACAACATCTATGGCAAATTTTTCATCCTCTGGTAGTGCATTCATTTGCGGAATCTGACGGTAGGTCTGAAGGGTGTACGCACGATATTTCATAGCTGTTGTGTTAATGATTGGCGGGGATGTCATTGTTATTTCTCCTTTTATTTCTATTAAAATAATTATTTGTGTAGAGCCACTTTCCAACATCATAACATATAATTATGTAGGTGAGATTAAAATAGACTGGAGAAAGCATTGAGATTTCGATGCACTCAGGACAAGATACGTCCCAGATAAATCACCCGATGCCCCGCTTCTTTTGCCTCATAAACCAATCGCCAATTATCATTTTTGGTCATGGTTGCCACAAATTCTGCCAATGATTTTTTCTGATTCCGCAGATTATCCACCTTCTGGTTATCATACGCCGAAACTTTGAGTTCACCGCCTAAATCTTCAATGCGGGTGATACGTGTGTTTGTAGGCAATTGGGCATGATAGTCTGGTGTGATATATTCGGATGACATAACGTGTCCATCGCGCCCCAAAATGTAAGCCGTTTTGCTATTGTTGGTGTGTGTCCCCAGATGAGACCAGCCATCGGCTATAGATTGATTCAATAGGGTTTGGATGTTGACCGTTTGCCGTTTGCTCGCCCCATTTTCGACAATCTCAGTGAAAAGGCTATTTGATTCGTGCTGAATGATGCGCTGTCTTCCGCCAATCATGACGCTGTGATGTTGGATGTTCACAATCGGTTGTCGTTCAAGATAAGTCAGAATCCCTTCGCTATTGCCAGTCGAATGGACTTCGTACCACCCGTCTTTTTCGAGGTCTTTAATATAGGTGCTGTGGTTGTGAATATCCATATATTTTTGTTGCGATTGACGTTGTATGCCTTTGCCATAGGTGAT
>CALDGT010000355.1 GCA_937942935.1 uncultured Chloroflexota bacterium
ATAACGATGATGAAGACTGGGATGTCCCGAGAAGTGTAATCAATTTCGTAGATGCTTTGGCGGACGAATTTGGGTACAATAATTTGGGGATGAAGACCCGTAGCTTGATTGTTAGAAAATTTAATAAGACTGATTGGGAGAATTATAGTAAGGAGATAATAAAATTAATAGAATCGTATAAACTCTCTATCAATAGCTACCCCAATAGACAGCAAATTCGTTTAGAGCAATTAGATTTTCTCATAACTCTGAAGAAGGAAATACAAAAACATCTAGATGATATCCATGAAATTGAACTTCAGTTGGCAGATCTAGTTGATCAAGTAGCTTTAGAATACCCAATCATTTTTTCTGAGAGTGTTTCTAGTTTTGTTGATTCTTATCATTTGCTTGATTCTTCTGTGACAATTTCTCATAATGGTGTCTATACACCTCTTGGTATAGGACTAAAAACTGCTGTAAGAATCAGGACAGAGAGATTTAATATAAATACTCTAATTCCACTGAGTGATTTTGTAATCGTTATTTCTCTGGCTGATAATTTAAGACCAGATGTATCCTTGGCAAGAGATTCTGTGAGGCGAATCGGTTGGAATATCTACTCTGCAATTGGAATGACTATCCTGTATACATTGCAAAGAGAGTTTTCTAATGAGGTATTAAATGGCTCATTGTTTGATTATCGTAGAAAAGAAAGATTTTTATTAGACGAAATTAATAATGACCCACTTATGCAAAACCTAAACGGATGGGTATCCATGCCGATTATTCAAATAGGCGATGGCATGTATAAAAGTCTTCAAGATATTAGGAGTATGGTAATGAGAGGCGAGGAAATAGAGCCTAATATTTATGATATAAAATTCCGAGATTCTTTCTTTGTTTCATGTGTGGAAGCATTACTCCAATTATGGGTGGGTCTAAAAGTAATCTCAAAGCCATCAGAGAAAAATCAGACTATGATTCACAAAATGGTCATTGTGAGTGCCGATAAAAGACCACTAGCTGATGGGCATTATTTATTTCCACCACTATTCTTTGTTCCGTACGACACCGCAACAGAACTCAAACTAGGGGGGCAACCTGTAAATGAAAATCACCCATTTGCTCAATGGTTTATTACAAACGCAGTCCAACTTAAAGCAGAATTTTCCGGTTTGTTCGATGAATTCCGCAAAGGCTTAGAAAAACGCTCACCGGATATGATTAATCGTGCATTAAGGCGTATAAAAGGCGAACTCGCTCCTAAACCCCCGATTATCATCACTAATGCCGACTTTGCGATTAAAGAATCTACGGAGTAAAAACAGGGCGGATAGGCGAAAAAATTAACCTATCCGCCCAAAAATACACCTAAACTTCGCTGTTATCCTTGATAAAATCTACCAATTCATCAATTTGTGCAAAAGCCATGCCTGTAACGGTATCTGCCGCACCGTAGTAAATCGCAATCCGTCCCGTTTCGGGGTCATGGAGCGATGCACAGGGGAACACCACATTCGGCACATCGCCAACACATTCATATAGGGTTTGTGGCGACATCAAATAGGGGGCGGCGCGATAAATCACCTTCCACGGTTGGTCTAAATCTAAAAGTGCCGCGCCCATGCTATACACAAAGCCATTGCACGAGGTCAACACACCGTGATAAATGAGCAACCAGCCTTCACTCGTTTCGATGGGGATGGGACCCGCACCGATTTTCGTGCTTTCCCAGCGCCAACTCTTGGGTTTCATCACAAACCGGTGATTGCCCCAATGCACCATATCGGGACTTTCGCTATAAAAAATATCGCCAAATGGGGTATGACCAGTATCGCTTGGGCGACTAAACATGGCATATTTGCCATTTATTTTGCGGGGGAATAACACGCCGTTGCGGTTATGTGGCAAAAACGCATTTTCGATGAAATGATATTCTTGGAAATCGTAGGTATAACCGATGCCGATGGTGGGTCCATGATAACCATTGCACCATGTCACATAATAGCGGTCTTCTAACCACACCACACGCGGGTCATAGCGATGCACAAATTGGCTCAGTTCTGCGTCTTTGAAGTTCCATTCAATCGGTTTTGGCGCGATATTCCAATTCATGCCGTCATCGCTAAACCCGGTATGCAGGGTCATGGTGCGCCGTGTATCATCTACACGGAAAACGCCCGCAAATTTGCCGTTATAAGGGACAGCGGCGCTATTAAAAATGCTGTTGGATGTTGGGGTTGCATGGCGATGGATAATCGGATTGCCACTAAAACGCCATAAGACACTGTTCACATTCGCGGG
>CALDGT010000356.1 GCA_937942935.1 uncultured Chloroflexota bacterium
CTTTTTGTTCAACAATCTGCCAATCTACGAAGA
This sequence comes from uncultured Chloroflexota bacterium, assembly GCA_937942935.1. Taxonomy (GTDB): domain Bacteria; phylum Chloroflexota; class Anaerolineae; order Aggregatilineales; family Phototrophicaceae. Next base: position 34 of record CALDGT010000356.1, read on the forward strand.
TGTAGTAGGTTGCTGTACCAAAGAGGATACCATCAACGGTGAAGCTATAGACACCATTAGATACACATTCATAATCGCCTTCAACACCGGGCGGTGTACACAATTCACTGTTAATCGTCTTGGTCGCCACGAGTTGACCCGCAACAAACAACGAAACAGTTGGGTAATCACCATAGTTCAAGCCAATGATAGGCAAGTTCGATTGACCAGCAGTTGCTGTTCCTTGACCACTGAGGTTGCCAACTGACCAGCTATAGTCAACATTGATGCTGTTAGCGTTGTTGACACGCATGGTATGGCTGGTTGGGTTATCCCAGCAGATTGATTCAAGGGTGAGTTTATAACAGCCAGAGACGCTTGCAGTCGCAGTTTCGTATCCAGCTACGCTAAAGTTGGCATTGCCTTGTGCATCGGTCAACACAGCAATTTGGTTGCTAGATGAACCTGCATTGGCGGGACCAAATGTACCAGTCACAGTGCTTGCACCTGTACCAGTCCAATTCACAGTTTCGGTGAGGTTTGCACCGTTAGCTGGGACATTGATGGTGAACAATGCACGACCTGTACCATATTCGCATGTGCCGTTTACAGTCAGTTCTGGTTTCAGACCACAATTTTCAATGACAAAATTGGGGTTGCTGTTACCTGAGTGACCCGGACGTTGTTCGACATTCAAACGCAATGTCAGACCAGCATATTCTGGGTTGGTGAAGGTCACTTCACGACGTTCACTACCACCTAATTGGATGGTACCTGTTTCCAATACAGAACCATTTGCATCATTGGTAAGTGTCCAATTAGTTGGCGCACTCATGGGTTCAGTACCGGTATTTTCGACATAGAAGGTGATAACACCGTTCTTGCATTCGCCAGAGACGCTGACGCTCGATTTATCCCAACATTCAACGGTACGGGTCAATTCACCGAGACCTTCGACATTGAAGGTGACAGTGTTGCCACTCATGCCACGTACTTCAAATGTGGCAGTACGGTTACTGCTATTCAAGCCAGAAACTGTACCAACAGAGGTTGGACCGCTTTGGGTTGGGTTGGTGATAGTATAGCTAACTGGATAGCTAGAGTTTTGAGACATTGCTTGACCATTGAATGTTACAGTGAAGGTCACTGTGCCATTTTGATGGCGACATTCTAGGTTTGCACTAAAGCTCTCGCTACCACCAGAGGTGATAACCACAGTGCGTGGAACGACGCCTTGTTGTTGTCCCTTAGAGAATTTCATCCGAACAACATAACTGCCTTCGCTTTGATAAGTATGGCAGACCTCACCATTATTGGTGACTGTGCCAACCTGACCATCGCCAAATTCAAATTCGGTGACGGTTACGCCACTTGAGACAGATGGGGCAAAGCAATATTCAAGACCACCTTTGGGGGTGACATTGAAGGTTGCATTGGCATCAACCACTTCATACAAACGGACTTTGTTTGTAGATTCGGCGATGAGCAAGCCATCGGTCACGCGCAAGGTCACATTGTATTCACCCGGTGTTGTGTAGGTGAAGCATGGGGTCTTGAGGTTGCTGGTGCTACCGTCATGGAATGTCCACAACCATTCAGTGATGAGGGCTTCATCAATATCGGTAGTTGGGGTGAAGCAGATTTCGCGTGGGGCGAGTGCTTCCCATGGATTGGCAACAAAGGTCACATTGATTTGGCTATAATCCACCACTTTGATGATGACAGAAGCGCGTTGGGTACGGATGACACCAACACCTTCCACTTCAACGGTGAAATCGCCAACTTGGTTAAAGGTATATGAATAGGTGGTGGTTTGGGTTGTCCCAACTTGAGACCCATTCACGAACCATTTATATGATGGTGGAATATCGGTTGTTGTAGTGAAATTGACAGTTTGTCCTTGGAACACCACATAACGGTCTGCATCAACAGAAATGCTTTGTTGTGCGCGGGCAGTGAAGTCATAGCTGACATCACATGGTTCGCCTGCGGGGAGACCATTGCGGGTTAGGGTAACAATCAATTGCACGGTTTGTGGGGTTGTTTGGGTGAAGGTATAGGTGAATCGGTCATCAGAATCAACCAACGAACCATTTAAGAACCATTGATATGTTCTAGTACGACCATTGGTGTCATTCAAATTCACTGTGAAGGTCGTAGAAGCATCAACAAAGATATCGGCGGGGGCAACAATTTCGCACGAGAATCCATCGGCTTCAACGGTGACAGTCTTTGTTTTCTCGCACATCAATGAGCCATTCAAGAACACTTGCACTTTGACAGTCGAATTACCCGATTGTTCAAAGAAGTAGTTCACTTGGTTCGATGTGCTGGCTTGTTCAACATCATTGACGAACCATTTGTAGGTCACACCAGCCAAGCCAGAAGGTGCAATTTCGATGCTATAAGTCTTGACATCGAATTGTTCAGCCGAGCTACCAGAGATGCTATAGCATTCGAGTTGTGCTTCTTTAATGGTGATTGTCTTTTCGATAACACATGCAACACCTGCACTTGGGGTCACGACAATGCGAAGCGTGTATATGCCCGCTGGTGTCAGTGTAGTGGTATAGGTGGTAGATGTGCCACTTTGGACGCTTGCACCATTGATGAACCATTCAATATTGGTGACAGTACGAACACCAAGTCGGTTGGTATCATTCGATACGCTAAAGGTGCTAGATTGGTTAAGGAAGAACGATGTACTGCCTTGGAACGAGCAGAAGGCATCGGTTGAGCCTGCGCCAATACCAATACCACGATTAATATCGCAAATCACAGAGCCGTTGTAAGACACTTCGACTCTGACATTATGGTCACCAAGGCTGGTGAAGGCATAATACAGTGTACGGTTATTATTGACAACTTCAACACCATCAATAAACCATTTGTAGGTGAAGGTTTTGCCACTGGTATTACCGTCAATTTTCACACGGTATTCACCATTGTTATAAATAATGCCACTGCTTGGGAAGCGGTCAAAGCTACAAGAGAACGCGCTTTCAGAGACAGTCACCGTTGTTTCGCGGATACAGGTTGTACCATCGCTCAATGTGGCGGTCACTTTGACGGTATAGGTCCCGCTTGTGCCAAATGTGAAACTTTGTTTGCTACCAGTGGTGGTATAGGTTGTTGCAGTCCCACCAGATGGAGTGAATTCCCAGAAGTAGCTGGTGACAGTACGACCATTGAGGTTGCTGAAGCTCTTCAATTCATATTGAATGCTTTGATTCAACAAAATGGTTGTAGAGCCACTCAAGGTACAGGTTGCGGCTGTCAGGGTTAAGGTGACAGATGCACTCGCGGTACAGGCAACACTACCATCAATCAATACTTCAACATTGATGACAGTTGTACCAGCAGTGGTAATGCTACGGG
>CALDGT010000357.1 GCA_937942935.1 uncultured Chloroflexota bacterium
TGATGCGCGTATCACCCGTATTTATGAAGGCACAAGCGAAGTCCAACGGATGGTTATCGCTCGGCATGAATTGGGGTTGCGCTAATGCGTGCGGCGGTTATCACAGGACATGGCGGTCCCGAAGTGGTTGGGGTAGTGGATAACCTCCCTATGCCACAACCAAAACGGGGAGAAGTGCGCCTCAAGATGAAGGCGGCGGCGCTGAATCGGTTGGATTTATGGGTACGCTTAGGATGGCCCGGATTAAATTTGCCGATGCCTCATGTGATGTGTGCTGATGGCGCGGGTGTGGTGGATTCACTTGGCGAAGATGTGACCCAATTCGCGGTGGGGGATAGGGTATGTATTGACCCAACCATCGTTGAACCCGACAGCCCTGCATTGATGACTGGGTTAGAAAATCAATCACGGATTCATATTTTGGGCGAATCGGTGACTGGGGTTGCCTCTGAATATGCGGTTTTGCCTGTACGTAATTTGATGAAAATGCCCGACCATGTGAGTTATGAGCAAGCGGCATCGGCAGGATTGGTTTATGTGACTGCGTGGCATTCGCTCATGACTCGTGGGGGATTGCGGGCGGGTGAATCGGTGTTGATTGTCGGCGCGGGAGGTGGGGTGAATAGTGCCTCTATCCAAATCGCCAAACTTGCGGGTGCAAAGGTATATGTGGTCGGTAGCAATGCCGAAAAATGCCAAAAAGCGGTAGAATTGGGTGCAGATGTGACGATTAACCGCGAAACCACGCCCAATTGGTCTAAAGAGATGTATAAAATGACCAACAAGCAGGGAGTGGATGTGGTGATTGATAATGTTGGCACATCCACATTTAACGATAGCATCCGTTGTGCGCGGATTGGTGGGCGGATTTTGGTCGTTGGGAATACAAGCGGTCCGTTTGTTGAATTGGATTTGCGCCAAGTATTTGCCCGTCAGATTAGCATCATCGGTAGCACGATGGGACCGCATCAGGATTATATCAAAGTGATGAATTTAGTCTTTAGTGGGGCGCTTAAACCCGTCATTGGTGCCGTGTTCCCATTAGAAGAAGCGCGTAAAGCACAAGATACGCTGGCAGAATTTGAAGTTTTTGGCAAAGTGGTCTTAAAGATTGCGGATTAAAACCATTTATAGCGTTATGGGATGTAGAGGGCTTGCCATGGCAAGCCCCTACAATACCCCTTCTGTATAAAATGCGGATAGCATCATAAACATTCAACAGATTTTTTTAATTAGACCAACAAAAAGATTTTATATTATATGGAACATTATTTAGGCTTTTTGCGAGGAATTGCGGAACGATGTGGCTTGCCAAGTGTTAAACAATTGGCAGACATTCACAACTTAAAAGCAGTATATCGGGTGACGATATATCGCCCAGATAGGCGTGCCAGCGATAGCATCATCACGCTAAAGCGTGGTGCGTTACAGAATACAGTATTAGAGGCGGTATATGCGGGACGATTTGATAATAAACCCATCCCCCGCCCATGGACAGATGCCCAATTTGAGGGCTTTATACAAGCCATCCGTCCAAGCCTATTTGATAAAATGGTAGACCAACGCGATATACCGTTGGTTGGTGTAGATATTTGTTTGTTTGAGCGTGGTGCGGGAAGTTTTTTGAAGGCGATTTTATTCGCTGTTCCCACAACAGACCTCACTTATATGCGACTGGTGACGATTATTCAGACCTTTATGCCAGAGGCATTACGTGAACTTTGAGAGATAAATTTATGAATGAATATCTTGAATCTGAAATTAAGCTATATTGCCCCGATTTTAATCCTATCGTCGCAATCTTAGATAAATTAGGCGCGAAACTCATTAAACCGCGCCTTTATGAGCGCAATGTGCGTTATGAGGATGTCAATAAAACCCTGTCAGGGCGTGATATTGTGGTGCGTTTGCGCCAAGATGACCGTGTGAGGCTCACTTATAAAGAACCTGTCCCAGAGGGGCATGTGGATGACGTGGCACAACGGTTTGAGGCAGAAGTAACTATTAGTGATTTTGATACGATGAATCTGATTTTGGGACGGTTGGGGTATCATCCCTTTTTGACCTACGAAAAATATCGCACAACCTATACCTATGAGGATTGCGAAATTGTGCTGGATGAAATGCCCTATGGCAATTTTATCGAAATTGAAGGGGATGGCAACAAAATTCACCACATACGGGTGCAACTAGGGTTAGTAGATGCGCCTGCTTTCACCGCGAGTTATGTGGATTTATTTGGGCATGTTTGCCGTGCGCTGTCTATCACGGTTCAAGATTTAACGTTTGAGAATTTTCGTGGGATAACAGTGCCTTTGAGTGCTTTTTATTCCCCAGAATAGGAGTTTTTTATGAGTCAGAAAGATGATAAAACTCGTTGGGAGCGCGAGGTTGTAGACCCCGTGTTAAAAAAATTTGGTGAACGTAAGCCACAATTCACCACATCTTCTGGAATCCCGATGAATCGGCTGTATACGGCGGATGATGTGCCAGCCGATGAAAATCGATGTGCGGGGGAGGATCCAGT
>CALDGT010000358.1 GCA_937942935.1 uncultured Chloroflexota bacterium
TCCCCACATAACCTTCTTGCATGGGAATAAAATCTTGCTTTTCGCGTCCTATGACTTTAAATATCCGCAACGGTATTCTCTATTTCCTTGAGTGTGCAAAAATGAACAGTTAATCTGTATGTATTGTATCCGAAAATCCCCATCAGTCACAATAGAGAGGTGGCTACCAAGCGGATAGAATCGGGCTAGGGTTTGAACCCTGCTTTCCGTAAGGCTTCTAGTGTCTCTGGCGTAGCGATTTTGTAGAGGGCGCGTATTATTTCTTTGCGAGTTTCATTGTTAGATTTACCTAAATGATTAATTAGTGGCTCAACAGCCCGTTTATCGCCTATTTCTCCTAATGCCTCTACTATGTGAATATCACTCCACGCAATACCCAGATGGGCAATGAGGGGGTTAACAGCCCGTTTATCTCCTATTCTTCCTAATGCCTTTGCTATCCACCTGCGCTCAAAACTATCTACATCATCCAAACGAGCAATAAGAGGTTCAACAGCCCGTGTATCGCCTATTTCTCCTAATGCCTCTACTATGGCAATACTATGCCTCTCATCACTCAAACGAGCAATAAGAGGTTCAACAGCCCGTGTATCGCCTATTTCTCCTAATGTTTTTACTACCGTATAGCGAACAAAGCCATCATTATCATCCAAACGAGCAATAAGAGGTTCAACAGCCCGTGTATCGCCTATTTCTCCTAATACCTCTACTACAGAACTTCGCACATTACTATCATTATCATCCAAACAAGCAATGAGAGGCTCAACCGCTCGCACATCACCTATCTGCTTTAATTCCATTACTACAGACTTTAATTCCATTACTACAGAATAGCGCACATAACTATTTGAAGTATCCAAAAGGTTAGTGAGATGTTCTACCACATCTTTTCCGCTCCAGCCCACTTGATAGCGCATATCCCAATACAAATTTCCTAAATAGGCAGTTAGAGGTTCAAGATGTACATCGCCTATCCCCTTTAATGCACCTGCAATCTGAAAGCATACATAAAAACTTGTATCACTAAAATGAGCAATAAGGGGATCTACTGCTACACCCCCAAATTTTACGATTTTGTCTAGGACATCTTCATTTATCCTCCAATCAATTAAATCATTAATCAGCAACTCAATTTGCGCCATAACAATTTTGCTATTTCCGAAGAAACTTTGTCGCAAATAGTCATGACGGAAGGTATGCCCACCCCCGAATGGTCGCAATATTTGACGTGCGGTGAGTTCATGCACCAATTGATTATAATCATGCGGTAGTTTGGTTAGTATGAGCCTGTGTGTGACGATATTTCGCAAAAAGTTTGGTATAAAGCGCCGTCTCGCAAATTCATAGATTCGTGCCACATCTTCATCGCCACGAAACCACTCGATTGTCACCTTATCGGCATTGAAAACCGTCCCGAAGGCGGTGGTTTTGGTGGCTATCCATGTTAGGTATTCGCGGATTTTTTCTTCACTATGACGCAATGGCGTGTGTGATTGCAGTTGCTTGGTCAGATATTTTCGGAAAAGATGGTCAAGGCGGTCGGGGATGGTGTTGTTTTCTATTTCCAGTTGGCGTTTGGGCAAGTCGCGGTAGGTGTGGGTCATCGTCACCAGCAGGAACGGGATTTTTGCCAAATCGCGCACAATCGCGTCCTCAGCATACAATTCGCGCAGGCTGGTGAGGTCTGGCGCGTCCATATACGCCTGAATTTGTGCCTCTGTGAGCGGGTCTACTTTGATGGCGTGGTCAAAATTCAGTTTATTCTCGGCTTTGTCGCCTGTGGATAGGCGATATTCGTTGATGCGCGTGCATATCACCATCGGCATGTCGGGGTGGGCTTGGCGATACGCATTAATTTTTTGGATGCGGTCTGCCAATGTGCGCCTATCCGCTTCATCGGCACGGATTTCATCCAATCCATCGAGAAGCAATATCAGTTGATCATCTGCCAACCATCGGATGAATGTCTTTTCTCGGATTTGATAAGTCGTCTCCGCTTCTTGGAGTAACCAGTCTTCTAGTGGGATGTCATCATTGCCCCACGAGGATAAATTGAGAAGCAAAGGTAGTCTATAACGCAAAGCGGGGATGGGATTGATGAGCAATTTGGTCGCCAGTTGCAATAACATCACGGTCTTGCCTGCGCCCGCATCGCCTACGATGAGGAATGAGCGCAACGCATCAAAAATGCCACGCACATTCATGCTCCCGCCAGATAGGTCAATTTCGCCTAATTCCTCGTGTTGGATGACCATATCGGGTTGTGTGGATAAGCCGATATTCAGCGCGGCGGCTTCTTGCAGGGTGGGGCGGAGCAAACTCTCTAGCCAATAACGGCGGGTACGGT
>CALDGT010000359.1 GCA_937942935.1 uncultured Chloroflexota bacterium
TGATAGCACCGCAGAAGTGGATTGGGTTCAAGGCTCGGCGTTGATGGCTCGGCGCGATGTGTATGAACAAATCGGCGGGTTAGACGAAGGCTATATGATGTTTTGGGAAGAACTCGATTGGTGCAAACGGGCAAAATTGGCGGGGTGGGGTGTTGTTTATTTGGGGACATCAAAAATCATTCATCATGGTGGAAAAAGCACTGACCAAGCAGGCGCTCGCAAGCATATTCATTTTCAAGAGAGCAAACTCCGTTATTACAAGAAATTTTTTGGGGGTGGATTTGCCTTGTTGTTACGAATTTTCCTGTTGCTAAACTACGCTTGGCAGATTATGGTAGAAGGAAGCAAAGCCTTATTGGGGAGCAAACGCACCATGCGCCGTGAACGGATTTATATTTATTGGCAGGTGTTGCGCTCAGGTCTGAAAGTTACGTGAGTTATGCGTATTGGCATCATCACAGGCGAATATCCGCCCATGCAAGGTGGGGTGGGTGATTATACAAAGATTTTGGCTCATGAATTGGTGGCGCGTGGACATGAGGTGTTTTTATTTACATCGGCACAATGCCAAGAAACCAACCCAGCCATTCATATCGTTAATACAGTCAAAAAATGGCGTTGGCGTACATTACGTGCCATCAAGAAATGGGTGGCTACCAACAAAATAGAACTTATCAGCCTACAATTCGAGACCGCCGCTTATCAGATGTCTCCATTCATCCATTTTTTGCCTCAGATGGTACGTGTGCCTGTGGTGACAACCTTCCATGATTTGCTTTTTCCGTATTTATTCCCGAAAGCAGGGGCATTACGTCCGATGATTGTTCGTTATTTGGCGCGACGTTCTGCGGGGGTGATTACCACCAATCATGAAGATTATTTGCAGTTGGATAATCACCCAAACATCACTCTTATCCCGTTGGGTAATCTTGTCCCTGCGGATTTACCTGCCGATTATCAACGCCCTCTCTGGCGTGAAAAAGCAGGCGCAAGCGATGATGATTTTCTTATTGCATATTTCGGCTTTATCAATCATAGCAAGGGTGTCGAAATCTTATTAGAAGATTTAGCCTATTTGCGCTCTAGTGGCTATCCATTTCGATTGGTGATGATAGGCGGAAAAACAGGTTCTAGTGACCCGACTAATGCCGAATATGCCAAAAAAATTGATGCGCTCATCACCCAATTGAATTTAGACCCAGCCGTTACATGGACAGGATTTGTGAATAACGAACAGGTCAATGCGTATTTGGATGCGAGTGATGTGGTGTGTTTGCCATTTCGGGATGGGGCATCATATCGGCGCAGTAGTTTGTTGGCGGCGATTCATCGCGGGTGTGCCATACTCACCACCCAACCACAAGTTCATATTCAGTTATTCAAAGATGGCGAAAATATGTTGTTGGTTGCGCCATTCACATTAGACCCAAAAGCACCGAATTATTTTCATATCTCCCACAAATTGTTGCAATTGTATCGCAATGAGCGCCTCCGCGCTCACTTGAAAGAAGGGGCATTGCAACTAGCGGCGCAATTTGATTGGGCGACCATCATCAGCGACTATGAAACGTTTTTTAGTCATATTTTGGAGACAACCCGATGATAAAACGCTTCTGGACGACCTATCAATATGATATTGGCATGATATTGGCGCTCATTGTGTTATGGTGGGTGTTCTTTTGGCGCATCTTTACCCCTGTGGTTGAAAATCAGGTGTCGCTGGTTGAGGGTGATTTTTCTGACCAATTTGTGACCTTTGGTGCATATCAATATAGTCGCTGGTCGGCTGGTGAAATCCCATTATGGAATCCATATAATAACGGTGGGTTGCCTTTTATTGCTGATACACAAGCGGCGGTCTTTTATCCACCCCGTTTGATGACGATTGCCCTTAGCAATATGACAGGGGTTGGCTGGACATATCGCGCACTCGGTATCGAGATGACCTTTCATGTGTTATTTGGCACACTCGCTATGTATGCTTTCATGCGCCGTCTGACGCTGAATCAGCGTGGGACACGAGTCGGCGCATTTATCTCGGCGGTGATTATCGGTTATGGTGGTTACATGACGGGTTATCCACCGTTGCAACTGGCATTATTAGAGGCGGCGGTTTGGTTGCCACTCGGATTATTAGGGATATTAGAAGCGACACGTATCCCCAAAATGCGCTGGTTATGGCTTGTTTTTGCGGGATTTGCGCTTGGGTTATCGTGGATGGCAGGGCATCCGCAGACCAGTTTTTTTGCGACGTATGTCATGTCTGGATTTTTAGTTTATCGAATTATTCGGGGTGAAGGGACACGGAAATTCCAAACGGTGATACTGGGCATTGGTTTGATGGGCGCTATCACCTTTGGTATCACGGCAGTCCAATTTTTACCCGGTATCGAATATATGTCGCGCACCATCCGCGCAGGGCTTA
>CALDGT010000360.1 GCA_937942935.1 uncultured Chloroflexota bacterium
GGTTGCTCGATCAGACACATAATTTGCAGATATTTTTGCAGGATAAAATAAGGAAACACCCGAACTGGCAGTCGCACCTCAGATTTTCTGTGGCAACGGGCACCCTTTACCACCCGCGAAGAGTGGAAGTTGGCACCGATGGAAAGAACTATCTTGTGGTTGATTTCAATAAAAGGTGGGAGTTGCCTTTTTATATGAGAGGGTGTATCTGCGGTCTGGCGCAGGAGATACATTCGATGTGGTCGTCACTAAAAGTTTACGAGATAGACCACTCCCCATCACTGGCGCGACAATGGGGTCAGATGGATTTGTATGGTATCAAATACCGGGTGCAGTTGCGTTATATGTTCGCTCAGATGTTGTTCGTCTGGGAACACCCTGTTCGCTCGTGCCAAGTGATATATCAATCGAAACAGAACCACCAACATTCACACCAACCCCTGCTATAGATGAACCACAACCACCGATTTCGGTGGATAGGTCACAAGCACCAGAAGCCTACTTAGCCACACTCCTTTGTCCAATTGAACCCGGTGAGGTAATAGATGCCACCACACTGGCACTCATCGTAGAAGCCCCTCGTCCATGTGATGCGAAAAAAGAAATTCTGCGCCCACAAATCATTGTACCCGCCATCGAAATTGCCAAAAATTATTTCGATGATAATCCTCAACATCAACGCTTTTTTGATGATATTATGGTGTGCAATACCCCTCTCATTGAATGGGTTTTGCAACAAGTTGGGAATGAAGATGTTTTATCTAGCCTAGAATCACTCATCAACAGCATGATAAGCGATGAAAATATTTGCGAAATGCTCGAAAGATGGCGCACAGCACCCAATAACCCTATCCCTATCCCACCAGAAACACCGATTGATGATGCCATCAACATCGGGGTGATGTTATGTGGTCATCCCAATATGACTGAGGGGCGCTATAACCAATTGCGGTTATATTTGCGCGATATGTGGGGGATTCCCCTCAATAATATGGTGTGTGATGAAATCAATAGCGCCAATCGAATCGGCACACC
>CALDGT010000361.1 GCA_937942935.1 uncultured Chloroflexota bacterium
TGTTGTGCAAATCTTCGGCTGCCAGTGCATGGAACATAATCACTTCATCAAGGCGGTTCAGGAATTCAGGTCGGAACCACGTCCGCACCTCTTCCATTGCATTTTCGCGCACTTCGTCAGTAATCACCGGAACGGCAAGTTCCTCTGAACCAAGATTGCTAGTCAAGATGATAACCGTCTCGCTAAACTGCGTCGTATTACCACGTCCATCCGTCAGGCGGCCTTCTTCAATCACTTGCAGCAGAATATCCATAATGCGCGGATGTGCTTTTTCCACCTCATCAAACAAAACGATGATATAGGGTTGTTGGCGCACACGCTCAGTTAATTGACCACCCGCTTCGCTATCCACATACCCACTCGGCGACCCAATTAGACGATTTAGGCTCGATTCATCCTTAAACTCAGACATATCGAGAGGCAACATAGCGTCTTCTGTTCCAAACATAAATTCAGCCAACGCTTTCGCCAATTCCGATTTACCGACACCAGTTGGTCCCAAGAATAGAAATGCACCAATCGGGCGTTTGGAATCTTTTAAGCCGACTCTGGCAGTTTTGATAGCACGGCTCACCGCCTCTACTGCCACATCTTGCCCAACAATCCGTTCTTTGAGATGTTCATCCATCGTAGCATACCGCAGACGTTCATCCTCACCTAATTTATTAACAGGAATACCCGTCATTTGACTGGCAGTGAATGTAATATCCTCTGCATCCAACACATGGTCGCGGGCTTCGGGCTTAAATGCCAAATTTTCTTGCTTGCTCATATTGACCATCGCGGCTGTCCGATGAAGCAATTGTTCGGCACTTAATGGAAGAGGTGTTTTTGACATATATCGTTTTGCAAGTCGTGCCGCTAATGCGATTGCCTCTGGGACGATTTCGATGTCATAATCGGCTTCTAGGTGAGGCTTGCGAATATTGAGCATTTCTACCGTTTCTTCGATAGAAGGTTCTGGCACGCGCACAACTTGGCTATTTTCGGTGATGGCACTCACCCCTGCGAGGCGTTGGTTATATTCTGTCTCGGTGGTTGAGGCGATAATCACTGGGCTATCTGCCAAAAATGCCTTTTGAATCATCGGGGTAGCTTTAGAAAATTCGGCTTTGATGGGTCCACCAAAGAAGCGATGAATATGGGCGATGAATAAAATGCCGCCTGTGGCTTTGCTCATGCCGGCACGCACAGCTTTTTGGTCATTATCGAGTAATGCAGACTCATCAATTTGCACCAAATTGGTCAAGCCTGCGGGACCTTTGCCTTCTGCCATCAGAAGCGCCAAACTATAGGCGAGGGTGCGTTTGCCTACCCCATCGGGGCCCACGAGGATGACATGCCGTTTGACCGATTGTGAAATAATATTGATGATATAGCGCAATAAATCTTCGCGGAAATGCACTGCTTTGAGTGTGCCTGCTTTGGCATCTGCCACAAAATCTTGGGTTGTACCATCAGGACGACGGCGGATACTGCTATAATCCGATAAAATATCTTGTATCGCTTTGGGTGTAATACCATGTTGCCGTAAAATGCCACTTGTACTCATGCTACTCTCGCTGAGGACCGCAAGCAAATGGTCTGTATCTACCCGCACTTCGTCTTGTGAATTGGCAAGGCTGAGGGCATCATCAATTAAAATGATAGTTTGGCGTGAAAGCGATACGGTCTGGTTGCCCTGCGCGACAAAATCTAAATTCCCACTTTGGTCGCGCCGACTTTCAATGGCTAATTCGACTTGTTTATCGAGGCGTTCCAAATCTACACCACGATTGGTCCTAAAAATCTCTAAAAGTCGCCTTGCGGCGGTATTCTCTTGGCGCAGGAGTGCCAATAATAACAATTCGGGCATAATGGTATCTTTGCGGAATTGTTTTTTGAAGTTGGTGGCAGAATTGAGCGCCACAACAGCATCTTTTGAAAGCAAATCTGGGTTTAGTGTCCCCATAATGTCACCATCTATTCTCAAAAATCATCTGCTTATAAAGTTAACGTGAATTTGCAACTATAGCAAGTCACTTTATGAACGCGGTGCAGGGTTTAGGGTAATTGCGAGTGTCCCTTGTGCAGGTGATATACCAAACAAAATACGACAAACAGTATTTACGCCAAAATCTTGTGGACCATAGGTGACGATATACCCACCCACATCAGCAAATTCTCGTCCATCATACGGCGAATATAGCGCCACCGCTACCGTCTTTTCGGGTGGTAAGGCGCGTACAAGGTCTATCTGCGCGGGTATTGTAATCGCATTTCGCGTGAATACGATAGCGGTATCAACCCGTCCAACAAGCTCTATTGCTGATTCAATTTCATCAGTGGTCGGCGCATTGCTCACGGGAAACCACTGAATATTAGGATGATATGGTTCACATTCTCGTGGGATGAGTGTTCGTTGACCGGGGTAAATAATAGCAACGCTAGTCTGATTATCTACAGGTACTTTATCATCATTATCATACGCTACCGTCACACCCGCATCAAACACTTCTGGCAATAAGGTCATGGTTTGTGCGCTGGCAATCCGTTGGGGTGCAGTGGATGGTTCTAATGGTTGCCAATCCATCAGCCCATATTGCATTTTTGCCGATAAAATCCGATACACGGATTCATCAATCCGTGATTCATCAATCCGACCATCTAAAACCGCATCATAAACGGCTTGCATTGCCCCTTGTTGGCGTGCTTCGCTAAATCCTGCACCATATACGATTAAATCTACGCCCGCTAAAATAGCGCGGATAGCCGCCTCTTCTGGGGTATATCGGTTTGTAATCGCGTCCATATCCATCGCATCGGTCATGACGATACCATCATAGCCTAATTCTTCGCGTAATAATCCTGTGACCACATTATAAGACAAGGTTGCTGGCAATTCTTGGGTATCTATCGCAGAAAACCAAATGTGCGCCACCATCACTGCACCAACATCGGCATTAATAGCGTGGATGAATGGGATAAGTTCCCGTCCACGCAA
>CALDGT010000362.1 GCA_937942935.1 uncultured Chloroflexota bacterium
AGATATATAGGCTTGACACTATCGGCGCAAAAGAGGAAAATTTTTAATAGACTAATTGGCAAATTTTCACCTAAAAGGAAATAATATGGCGACAGAAACCAACACATCCGCACATAACACAGGAAACAATAGCATCACACTCGGATTTTCGCTCTTGGGCGGGTTGGGCATGACCTTAATGATTCTCGGCGCGGCTATTGGGGTTATCGGTGGCGAAAACGCCGATTCTGCCCTAGTCGGTTTATTTGTCCTCAGTGGCTTTCTGATGTTGGTGGCAGGCATTGGTGCATGGTTAGCTACCGTCCGCCCTTGGGAACACTTTGATGACATCAATGAACCACATTATCATGGGCATCATCACGAAGACCATCACGAACCCAGCGACGAATTGTTGGCACTAGATGAAGGGGCATCTGAAAAAGAATTGCCAGAGACGACACACTAATCTATGCCACGTCAGCAAATTCCGCAACGACAACCCATCAGTGATTCATTTAGTGGGGTTTTATTCTTAGTCGAAACAGCTACCCAATCATGGGGGTTTTTGGGTTTAGAAGCACCCAATAACATCGCGCACCGCAAAGGTGATTTTATCATCCGCTATGGTGTCCGCTATTTGGGTAAACCGCATCTCTCCATTGTTCCCGGTTTGGTCGCTTCCGATTATGGTGATATGATGGTTGGCGAAATCGCGTGGGAATTTATCTATAAAAAAGGGTTTACATTTCCGCGTGCCGATGTTTTGGGCTTCCGTAACGATGGCACAGATGAGATGATAACCATGAAATATTTAGATGTAGCTATCCCACCACAAGTTTTGGTCTATACAGATGCAAATGCCACCGTCCCACTTACGCCTATCACAGCGTTGATAGCACCATCAGATGTCATCAAGACATTTCCACCACGTTTAGCCGAATATTTGCCCAGATTTGACAGCATAGAAGATTGGAACATAAATGACCAGCAATTTAGATGATATTTTTAATGATGACCTCCCAGAAAATCACCGCTCTGGCTTTGTTGCGGTGGTAGGTCGTCCAAATGTGGGCAAATCCACCCTCATTAATCGTATACTCGGACAAAAAATCGCCATCGTCACCAATAAACCTCAAACCACGCGCAAGCGTCAATTAGGGATTTATACAGATGATGCAGGGCAATTATTATTTGTGGATACACCCGGTTTACACCGCCCGCATCATAAATTGGGCGAGTACATGATAGAAGTCGCAGAATTTGCGATTCAAGATGCCGACCTCATTTTATGGGTACTTGATGCAAGTACCCCACCCCAAGACGGCGAAACATACATCGCAGAAACACTCATGCGCCTGCGTCATGATGCGCCTGTGGTTTTGGCATTGAATAAAGCGGATTTGCTCTCTAAAGATGCCGATTTAACCGCGCATACATCCCTCATCCCTCACATGGAAGCGATGCGTGTCAGCGCGATGACAGGCGAAGGTGTAAACGACCTATTGCAATTCATTATTGCCCAAATGCCAACGGGTCCGCGTTATTACCCTGCCGACCAAGTGAGCGAAGTGAATATGCGCTTCATCGCCGCGGAAATCATCCGCGAGCGCATCATCGAAAATACAGAGCAAGAAATTCCCTATTCGGTTGCAATTGAAATTGAAGAATATAAAGAGCGTTCTGATGATTTGACCTATATCAACGCCACCATTTATGTCGAGCGCGAATCACAAAAAGGGATTTTAGTCGGCAAAAATGGCAATATGATCAAACAAATTGGCACACAAGCCCGTCAATCTATTGGCGAGGCAGTCGGCACACGGGTCTATTTAGATTTGCATGTCAAAGTGCTAAAAGATTGGCGGAGTAACATCCCGTTCCTGCGCCGTTTAGGGTACCATATCAGTCGTGAGGACGACAAATAGTAAGCATCTCCACGCCTAAAGGCGGTGGCTCTCAACAGCCCTAATGCTTACCTGTCTTAGCCAGTCATGGCAATGTTATGGGTGAATATATAGGCACTTCGGGGTGCTTCACCAGCTCCGAACTCTGCGGTGAATGATTAAACA
>CALDGT010000363.1 GCA_937942935.1 uncultured Chloroflexota bacterium
GTAAGAATTTTGTGGGGACACCATTTTCATCTAATTTGACGAGCCAAGTGGCTTCTGTCCATGTTGGATTGCCAAGAGATGCCGCCGCCGCTTTATTTGCCGCGCTCAGATATCCTTTGTTATAGCGTTCTGCATCAATGACCCAACGGATGAGCGCCAATGCCAATGCACCTTCACTACCCGGTTTGGCGGGGACCCAACGCCATGCTTTGGCGGCAGTTTTAGAGAAGCGTGGGTCTACAACGGCAAACTTCATGCCATTATTCACCGAGTTAGTGGTGATACGTGGCGAGCGGAGTGGCGGACCATAATTGCCTTCAAATGGCGATGCCCCGACAAAAATCACAAACTCGCTGTTACCAACATCGCCTTGCCAATAGAATTTAACACCACCCGTCCATGAACCATCGGTAAATTGCTCCGACATGGCTTTGCCCGTGAAATACAAACTTCCCTGACAAACAGTGGTATGACCATGTGCATTATTAGTGCCATACGCACCCAAGAAGCGCGAGATAAAATCTTTGCGTGCATCTTTTAAGCGCCCCCAAGCGAACACAAATTGATTATTTCTGGGTCCAAAATCGGGGATATCGGGGTCTATCATCGCGTCCATATAATCGGCGAAGGTGGTCTTAAATTCGTCTATTAATGTGGCGCGTGCATCTTTATCTTTTTCGGCTTGGATTTTCTTGATGGCAGATGCCATATCTTTGGCGATTTTGGCATCAGTCAGCGCATACGATTCACGCAGACCAGGGACATTACCCTCACCAAATAAATCGCCACCTTCAACAATTTCGCTGATAGCTTGTTCAAATGAGACTGTTTCCCACTGACCAGCCCCGCGTGCTGTCCCGTGTTTGCGTTTGAGGACGCTCACCAACCGATAGGGGTCGTATACACTTTGTAAGCCTGCTTGCCCTTTGGGGCAAATTGCGCCTTCAACTGTCCCCAATTCTGATACAGGGGTTTCATAGGGGATGTGCGGATACATGGTCATGGGATGGAAGGGATTACCGTCAATTTTGGCGGCGATACCATCTAACAATTTGACTTTAATCCCGCATCCTGTATTACATTGCAAACACACGGTATATAATTGATTTTCTGGGTCTGCCAGTGGATAGGTCGCTTCGCCTTCGGCTTGTTGGGCGCGGGCATTGGCAATTTGGTTAAAGACGGGTAGCCCGCCCAAAAAGGCTGTCCCCCCTGTGATAGCGCCGACTTTGATAAAATCGCGCCGAGAAAGCCCACAATTTTCGGGTTGTTGGGATTCAGATTGATGTTTTTCGGTCATGATGCTACCTCCGATTTGGTGCTATTCAAAAATGGTAGGCGGTCTGTTCCAATCAGATAGGCAAGTGTGGATAACCCAACGATGCCCACCGTAACCGACCACTCCATCAGGCTAGGTTCATAATCGTAACTTAAATGTGGTCCAGTAAAGGCTGTGGCAAGTCCTTCTAATTCTGGGATGGAAAGCGCAGGAAAAATAATATTGGTACGTGCCACTGCTAATCCGACCAGCACCGCTAGGGCGACAAAACCCATCAACGAGCGATTTTCATACAAATTTGGTTGTAACAAGACGATGGCGGGCAATAGCATCCCCAAGAAAATTTGTAAAATCCAAAATGCCCAACTAAATTCGCCAAACAGCACCAAATTGACCGCATCAACTGCGTGTGGAACACCACTATATAGGGCTTGCGAATAATCTACCCACAAGAAATAGGCTTTGACGAGTAACAAAATCACCAAGCCAATTGCCAATATGCGCGTGAGGCGTTGATATTGGTCATTCTCTTTGACAATGCCGAATAAGCTCACAAATACGAGCAACAAAGCCACGCCTGATGTG
>CALDGT010000364.1 GCA_937942935.1 uncultured Chloroflexota bacterium
CTTCGCATCCCCCAAAACCCGCATTATTGTCTCTCAGCACAACGAAATTTTTGACCTTGCCCTCTCGCCCGATGGGCAGTATGTAGCATGGATAGCCGAAAATCCCGATTTGGGATTTGGATTTTATGACCTGTGGATAACCGATTTATGGGCAGACGATAACACACCTAAACGCATCGCCGAAGCGATAACCAATCCGAGTGTGCGCCCATCGGGGATGCTATTTCATTAAAACCGTTTGTTATCGAAGCGCATAAAATCTTCTAACACCTCGTCCAAAATATCCATCGGTGGGCGGGGTGTTTGTGATTTTGCCACAATTTGAATATCCTCTATGTTCATTTTTTCAGATAATTCTTTGAGCAATGTCCCCAAACGCAAGGTCTTAAAATCGTGGTCATGTGGGATATGCTCTAATTGTCCTATCAAAATGGCGACCCGTTCTAGCATATTCATCTGCAAATATAAAAATCCGGCGCCAGCAACAATATGCGGGACGATATTCGGCGCATAACCATCTTTGACCGCCAAAATTGCATTGCGAATATATTGGCGTGCATCCGATACACGCCCTAATTC
Organism: uncultured Chloroflexota bacterium; assembly: GCA_937942935.1. Lineage (GTDB taxonomy): Bacteria > Chloroflexota > Anaerolineae > Aggregatilineales > Phototrophicaceae. Next base: position 580 of record CALDGT010000364.1, read on the forward strand.
GATGGCAGTATACACCAAATTGATGAACGCATGGGCGCTCCCGCGTCTGTCGCGGATATTATTCGACACCGAAAGGCTTTCTTGATAATATCCCCATGCTGTATCATATTGACTGAGCCGTTCATATAACACGCCCAGATTGTTGGATAACGTAGCGATACCATGCCGATACCCAATTTTACGACACAGCCCTAAACTTTCTTCATAACAGGCTTTGGCGGTATCATAATCGCCCAAGCTATCAGCGACACTGCCCGCATTATTCAGCGCAGAAGCCAGCCCACGCTCATCATCAATCATACGGAAGATATGCACCGATTCATCGTATAACGCCCGTGCGCCCATAAAATCTTGTTGGCTTTCGGCGACAATCCCCAAATTACTCAGGGCGCGAGCCGTATTGCGCTTATCGCGTGCCACCCGCGCATTGTCGAGCGCGATTTGGGCATGAATTTGGGCTTTGTCGTAATCATCTATCAGACATTCGACAAACGATAAGCCATTGTAGGCTTCTGCGATTGCCGATTTATCATCTATTTTGGTCGCAATCTCGGCACTTTCGGTATAAAAGCGTATCGCTTGGGGATAATCACTACTGCGCCAATGCAACGCGCCTAAATATTTGAGCAATTCGGCTTTGAGGGGTTCATATCCTTGGTCGGGCAACAGCACCAATCCGCGCCCCAATTGTGTTTGTGCGCCATGAAAATTTCCGACTAAGAGGGCTTGTTCACCGGCTATACACGCATATCTCGCCGTCTTAACACCATCCCCCGCCATATACCAATGTTCGGCTAAGGCTTCGGCATACACCCCGCTATCAGGATAAACTGCCTCAATTGTTTCGGCAATCAACCGATGCAAATGCGTCTTTTCTTCAATCGGCAATTCATTCAACAAACTCTCGCGCAGTTTATCGTGTGCAAACTGCCAACGCCCATTATGCACTTCCAAGACAGCCGCCTCATTACATAAGGTGAACCATGTATTGAGGTCGAGGATATTATTCCCGTTTTTCCACAGGTAATCCATAATTTGCGGGTCGAGTTGTCTGCCAAAGACGGCGGCGCAATTGAGCAAATGACGCGCAATGGGTGGCACACGGTCTAAACGCCGTTTGATAACTGCCTGAACACCACCTGCCATCACTTTTTCGGGCAATGTCACCACACCGACCATATTCAATTGACCCGCATCTTCTGCCAACGCCCGCACGACTTCCACGATGAAGAAGGCATTGCCTTCTGTTTCGCGTTGGAGTAAGGCGATAATTTCGGGTTGGCGACCTGTACGCCCCAACATCGATTCGCTAAGGGCTTCAATATCGGCAAGACGCAACCGACTCAATTTGAGCGTGTTAATGCCATCCAATTCTTCTGGCAAATGTGGGCGCTCATCATCTCGATAACTGCCGACAATCATCAATGGCAAGCCACTCACAATCGGCAACAATTGGCGCAACGGATTGAGGCTTTCCGATGCCCATTGCAAATCTTCTAATAACAACAATAAGGGTGTTCTTTGGCGAGTGATAATATCTATCATCGTCAAAATGAGGCGTTGTTGACCCGCCACCCCTTCAATCACAGGGGCAGATGGCACATCACGCCCCAATAAATCGCCAATATCGGGGACAATTTCTTTAAGGATGCTGGCTTCAATATCGCTTAGGGGTGTACACAGCACCAAACGGCGCATCGGCTCGCGCCATTGCCGATACGGGATACCACCACTCTTCACACTTTGCCCACGCAAAATAATTGCGCCATTCACCACCGCAAAAATCGCCAGTTCATCTAATAATCGGCTTTTTCCCACACCACTTTCACCACCGACCAACCATGCGCTCCCTTGCCCCGTGATGGCATTGATAAACGCGCTAGACAGGGTGTGCATTTCGGTTTCGCGCCCAACAAATTGCGCCGCCTGCAAAAAACTTTCGCGGGTGGTGTGTTTTTCGATTTGAACAGCGACCCCTTTGAGTTGGCTAAAGGCTTCAATCACGGCATCGGCGGTATGATACCGCCCCTCTACCTTGCGAGCAATCAATTTTTGGATAATCGGCTTAACGGGCAGGTCATCTGGCAAAATGCTGGTATCGGGGTCTTTCGTGAGCAATTGCTCAATAAAATCGGTGGTATCATCTTTGAGGAGAGGATGTTGCCCCGCGAATAATTCATATGCCATAATCCCCACCGAATACAAATCCGATGCACGGCTCACAGGCGCACCTTGCAACACCTCTGGCGCGAGATAGGCGAGTGTCCCCACAACGCGCTCATCCATCTGAAAATCTTGTGCAATTGCCAACCCAAAATCGAGCAGTTTGACCTGAAAATCATCATCTTTTGTCTGGCTCACCAACACATTGGCGGGTTTTAGGTCACGATGAATAATCCCACGCCGATGCAAATAACTGAGCGCCTCTAAAATTTGGACGAGCAATGACACCTTTTGGGTGATTGTGAGGTGGTGCAATGCCGAAAGTGGCTTGGGATTTTGGAGCAATTCCATCGTAAAATAGGGCTGATGCGATTCATAAAAGCCATAATCCAACACACTGATAATGTGCGGGTGGCGCAAACTGGCGAGTGTCTTAAATTCCTGTGCCAAAATGAGGCGCAAATTGACCTCAGAGGCATCTGGGGTTTGGCTGGCAAACCGTAATTGTATATTTGGGACAGTCACATGCTTCAGCGCCACATCTTCTCCGATGAGGCGGTCAAAAGCCCGATATACCGCGCCCATACCACCACGACCAATCATGTTGCGAATGCGGTAGCGATTGATGATGAGGGTATCGGGGGGCAAAAAATGGTCGGTGGTCATAAAACAGACAAATCCAATCACATAAGATACATAATATCCCCTATTATAGCCATAAAACGGTTTGTTTGCGAATTTCGATGAGCAGAATTTGAGAAATGCGTTATAATCAAAAAGAAATTACAACATATTGCAAAAGGAGATTGTTTCATGGAATCAGATATTGCTGTTCTGGCGCTTGGTGGTGGCAGTATTGCAGTCGGGATTTTGAGTTGCTTTTTTGGCGCACGTTACTTTCGCCCAGTGTTGTCGTTGACAGGCTTCATCATCGGGTTATTTATAGGCATCACCATTGTCGCCGCCAATAATGGGACAATCACCGCAGGCGGCGTTCCCCCAATTGGGTTTGGTGGGCTGGCGCTCGGTGTCGTGATTGGGTTGGTGTTGGCATTCGCCCTCTATTTCTTATTCGATTGGAGTGTCATCATCGCTGGCGCATTTTTGGGTGTGGCGGCGGGCTTCTTCATTTTGAATATCCTCAATTTAGAAGTGAATAGCACCACCTCATTCATCATTATCGCCGTTTGTGCGGTCATTGGTGCAGGTGTTGGCTATGGGATTCGGCGCTTGGTCGTTGTTTTGGGGACAGCATTCAGTGGTGCGATGTTGTTGGTGTATGGTATCACCATCTTATTCCCAAATTTGGGAATTGGTTTCGTGATTCGCTTCCGCAATATCACCGCCTCACAAACCACATGGTTGGCATCGGGTCTCATTTTGGGAATTGGGCTTTTGGGCGCGTT
>CALDGT010000365.1 GCA_937942935.1 uncultured Chloroflexota bacterium
CCTCGCGTAAAATTTGCCGATGGGTTAATACTTTGCCCGCATGGGTTATCATATAACGCAACAGGGCATATTCGGTGGGGGTGAGTTTGATTATCTCACCCGCTACCTTAACTAAGCGCAGGCTCAAATCTACTGACAAGCGCCCTACTGTGAAAATGACGGGGGTTTCTTGTGGGAGCGCGTGCCGTTGTGCCACACGGATTCGCGCCATCAATTCATCGGTGCTAAATGGCTTGGTTAAATAATCATCTGCACCCGCGTCGAGTGTCGCCACCTTATCGCGGTCAGAATCGCGCACCGATAAAATAATCACAGGTGTTTTTGTCCATTCGCGCACCGCTTTTAGCACATCCAACCCGTCCATATCGGGCAATTCCATGTCGAGGATGATTAAATCGGGGCGGAGTTGCGCGGTTTTGATGATTGCCTCTTTGCCAAACGCCACCTCATCCACCACATACCCATGTGCCTCTAGGCTAATTCGCAAAAAACGGCGGATTTGCACCTCATCATCCACCACCAAAATATGTGCGCCACTACTCATAATTCACCTCTTTAATCTGTGGGGGCTTATCGGTGAGAGGCAAAGTGAGTGTGAATTTTGCCCCGCCATTGGGCATATTTTCGGCTTTGAGGACGGCTTTATGGGCTTGTGCCAATCCGCGACTAATCGAAAGCCCCAAACCTGTCCCACCCGTCCGACTCCCCGGTAGCCGATAAAATTTATCAAAAATGCGGTCTAGGTGTTCTTCTGGAATACCATTTCCGCCATCTATCACCGCAATATCCAACATCTGATGGCGGAGGATGGCGCGGATGATAATCGGTTTATCGGGTGGAGTATACCGACAGGCGTTATCGAGCAAATTCACCAAAATTTGCTCGAACAACCCAAAATCTACAAAGATGAGGGGCAAATCGGGCGGGATTTGAATATCGAAATGATGCAAATAGCTATCATCCAAGCGTTTGACTGCCACACCAATAATATCGGTCAGGTCACACCATTCGCGTTTGAGCGCGAGTTTGCCACTCTCTAACCGTGACATATCCAGCAAATTTTCTACCAACCGATTCAGCCTATCCGCCGATTGTTGAATATCCCCTGCCAATTCAGTTTGGGCAAGGCGATTATCTTTCATGGCGGGGTCTAATAAACTGCTCGATGCGCCTTTGATGGTGGCAATTGGGGTGCGGAGTTCATGCGAAATCGAATTGAGCAACGCCGTGTATAGCCGTTCCGATTCATGAAGCATGGTGGCTTGTTCGCTGGCTTCATCGAGTAATTCCCGTTCAATCCCCAACGCGACTTGGTTAATGAAGGTCTCTAATAATTCTTCTTGGTCAAAAGACAGGCGTTCATCTTGGCGCGATTTGATGCCAATCACCCCCACTACCCGCGAAGGCGTTAGGAGTGGGCGATATTGTGCGCTTGTGACCAGTGATAATGTCTCGGTATACCGTCCCGCCGATTTTCTGTGTTCATATACCCACAACGCCACCCCATAATCGGCTTCTGTGACGGCTAATGTGCTGGTGGGATGTGGTTGCTGGCTCAATTCTTCATCTTTGGCGAGCAAAATAGCAATCTCGGCATCAAAAACAGTCGTGAGCTGGCTCACCGCCGTCTTGAGGACATCATCCATATTCATAGCGGTGGCGGTCTTATGCGCGAGCGTATACAGGGCTTGTATCCGTTCATTATGATAACGAGTTTGGCGTTCTTGTCTGCGGATTCTGGCGGTC
>CALDGT010000366.1 GCA_937942935.1 uncultured Chloroflexota bacterium
TCAACACCGCAAACGGTATCCAGTCCTCTATTTTTTTGATGGACAAAATTTATTCGATGGTCATACCAGTTACGCGGGTGAATGGCATATAGATTCTACGATGATTAACTTGTCAGAAGAAGGAATTGAGGCGATTATTGTAGGTCTGCCCAATAATGACCAACGCCACTTGGAATATAATCCATTTGAAGAATCGTATATCGGGCGTGGGAAGGGTGATAAAACCATCGAATTTATCGCCCAAACAGTAAAACCCCTCATAGACAATTCTTTCCGCACCCTGCCCGATAAATTACACACAGGCTTAGGTGGGTCATCTATGGGTGGCGGGATGGCGTTATTCGGCTATTTGGCATATCCATATATTTTTGGGTTATGCGCCGCCCTCAGCCCTGCTTATTGGTTTGGTGGTAAAAAGATGCTAGATTTTGCCACCAAGCGATATTATAACGGTGGGCGCATTTATTTGGATGTTGGCACATCCGAAGGTAGCCAGAAAAAACCGCGCTGGTCAAAACAAACTTATGCCGAAATGTTCACCGATTCAGTCAAAACGCTATCTCAAACCTTGCTTCATAATGGTTTTCGTGAAGATGACACCCTCAAATTTGTGTTGGATGAGGGGGGGATTCATAGTGAATCGGCATGGGCAAGGCGCTTGCCCAATGCGTTGCGGTTTTTATTGCGATAAAACAGTGGGCTTGCCATGGCAAGCCCCTACATTGTCGTTACATTGAAGCATGTGGTTTATGCCAAAATAATAACAACATCCCTACGGCGATGAGTGATAACAACGCACCAAAGAAAAACGGAGCTGATGCGCCAAATCCACCCCATGAGCCAATTCCTTGCCATAAAATGCCAGCCAATAAACTCGCGGGAAATGCCATAAACCCCACCAAAGCATTATAATAGCCATAGGCAGTACCCCGTTGTTCAGAGGGGATAATATCGGCAATCAGGGCTTTCGCTGTCCCTTCGGCGGCGGCATAATATAATCCGTATAAGGCATAAATCAGCCAAATCTGAGCGCCATCATTGGCAAGCCCAAAACATAAATATAACACCCCATACACCAACCACCCGCCAATTAAAATGCGTTTGCGCCCAATTCTATCTGATAACGCCCCTAACGGGCTGGAAAACAGGGCATATATCAAGTTGAATGTGAGGAGCATTCCCAAAATATCGGCTACAGATAATCCGCGTTCTTGTGCGCGTAGGATGATGAACGCATCTGATGAATTACCGAGTGTAAAAATGCCGACAATCAGCAAAAAGAATTTGAAATCGGGGTTGAGTGCGCCCCAACTGAGGCGGGGTGGCTTGCCAGATGCTAATTTTTCTTTACGGGGCAATTCTTTAGCAAAAATCGCCAAATTAATCACCGCCAATATTGCAGGGATGATGCCAATCAATACCAAAATTTGAAATGTCTCACGGCTCAATTGTAGGGATTGCGCTTGCGTGGCGAGGATGACGAGTAGGGCAATGCCAATCCCAACAACCGCCCCCGCCGTATCCCCTGCACGATGAAATCCGAAAGCAATTCCACGATGTCGCTCATCCACACTATCAGCAATTAGGGCATCACGCGGGGAATTGCGAATCCCTTTGCCTGTGCGGTCTGCAAAACGGACGGCTAATACCCCTCCCCATGAGGTAACAAAATATAAAAATGGTTTGGCAAAGGCAGATAAACCATATCCAAGCACAGCTAACCATTTGCGATTGCCTAATTTATCTGATAACCAACCCGAAAAGCCTTTCAGAAAACTAGATGTCATTTCGGCGATACCTTCTATTAAGCCGATAATGCTGGTCGAAACGCCTAATACATTCGCCAAAAAGAGGGGGAGCAAATTATTAATCATTTCACTAGAGACATCTGTTAAAAAGCTCGTGACTGTGGTTGCCCAAATATTACGAGAGGGTTTGAATTTTCGTGACGAGTCATCAGAGGGGGTCATGGTGAATTATCCTATGTATGTTTATCTTATCAGAATTGTCGCACAGAATAGGTACAATTCACCATCTTAAAAATTGAATTTTTGTCATAAATTTGATATGCTGATTGTATGCCCCTGTAGCTCAGTGGATAGAGCGGAGCACTCCTAAGGCTTGCGCGTGGGTTCGATTCTCGCCAGGGGCATTCCTCATATCATATAAGACCAATATCTCACCATAAGACCAAATTCTCATTTTGCCTACTTGCTCATAAACGTAATACTATGTTATATTGAGCTTGGAATGTGTAATAAATTGTTATATTCCAATTATCAATTGACCCATATTAGGAGCATGTATGTTTCGTAAATTGGCAGTATTGGTTATTTTAGTTATCAGCATTTTTAGCTTTATCATCCCTGCATCCGCCGAAGTCAAAAATGATGGGGTTGTTACCCCTGTAGGATATTGGTTAGCCATGGCAACCGCCATCCCAACCGCACAATCGGGTGGTATTGGCACATCCATCACATTTGAAGTTGAAGTGTATATGGGTCTAGCGTGTGTTGGAGCGCCCCCATGTGTTGCCCCACCCGGTCCCGTCAGCAATTCAGAGATTACATTCGACGGCATTTATGGGACAGATGCGGCGAAATTTACGAAAACAGGTGGCGATACAGGGACAGTCACCATTAATGGCGGGACTACCTTCATCGCCATTATCACCTGCGATACATCCGTAGTTGGGACATTCGATGCTGAAATCCGTTTTGAAAGTGTCCCTGTGTTCACCCCACCCGCAAAATTACGTGGCAAAGCATTGGGTGGCGAAAGTGACACCGTTTCTGCATTCATCACCTGCACAGTCAACGAATCTGGTGAAGTCGTTGTCGTCTCACCAGCACCAACCGTCACATCCGAAAATACCGAAACAGGCGCTCCTTTACGTGTGTATTGCTCAACATCGGGCAAAACATTCTTCATTTATCGCAGTGTGGGAAATAAAGGCGAATTAGAATTTATCACCACCGAAACTGAAGTCGAAGATGCAGGTATTCCAGCCAATAATATGGTTGTGATAGAAGAAAACGAAGCAGGCGATATTGTGTTATACCGCGTGAGCAATGGACAATATATGGTTCAGATGTTTGTATCTGACCCTGTTATCGGCGGTAAAGTGTATAGCTTCGTTTGGGGACCTTGTATGTACGGTCAAAACGGCGCACGCGGTTATACCAATCCATGAGCGTAAATCATATTCAGTAGGGCATAAAAACTTCCCCAAGTTGGGGAAGTTTTTATATCCCCAAAACCATCCCCGACCATCTGCCATTATAATGGTAAAAATCGCAGTTGACCTTTCCATTCATCAAAGTTACTCGCTTCTATCAGCAAAACTAACGCTTCTATAGATTCGCTTAATGGTCTCTCTGCATGTAAAAGCATGACGGTTGGCAGAGGTTTGCCATTATTAGCACGTGCATAAAAATGCTTGGTCATGGTATTTACATCATGCGAGAGCAAAATAACATCTGTATCTGCTATTGATTCCAATATCGCGGGGTCATCATATCCAAGCATTTGTGTATCTTGAATACGGGTAATCTCTAAATCAGGGTATAGGCGTTTTAACGCGCGTAAAATATCATTATTAAAATTTTCATCTGCTAAAAAACGCATCTCACCCCTCTGATGGTTTCTTCTTATGCGCCAATCGCGCCTCTAATTCCAGTTTTGTTACTTTAGGGGGATATTGCGCTTCCCATTCTTGTCGAATATGTTGCGCCTCTGCTTCTTGGTGGCGCAAGTAGGCATCAATTTCATCACGATGACTCAGGTAATATCCCAAAACCAAATAAACTTGCGCTAATGCTAATGATGGATATTGCGAAACAATCGTTTCTGGGGTTGCACCACGCAAAAATGAATAAATCACGCCATCAATCATCACACGAGTATCTCCCACGCGCAAAACCCCATGCTCATCTTTGCGAATGGGCATCAATTCATGAATCGGTGTCGCTATCATCAAAAAATACTCCTTTCTGTTGTGTTTATTATATCCCCAAAACCATCCCCGACCATCTGCCATTATCATCCCTCCAAAAATAACTTATAATCAGAATCGTGAAAATAATTACAAATATGAGGCAATATGCAATTCTTTGTTTTGGCGCATGGGGCGCTTGGTATTTGGGATGAGGTGATATTCATCGGTGTCGGGGTATTATTTTTGATATTCATGGTCATCAGTTGGGTTCGCAGTCGCGCCATCCCTCCACAAACACCTGATAATCCGTTGCAAGATATCTCTCAAACAGATGAAACCCATTTTCGGTTGGATTAACGCATGAAACGCTTTTGGATAATTACATTTTTGCTCATGAGTTTATTTTCTGTTGTGCCAAATACATCTGCACACGGCTATTTGGTGCGTGCTATCCCAGAAAATCGGGCTGTCTTAGACCGCCCACCCACACGAGTACAATATTGGTTCAGCGAAGGGTTAGAAACTCAATTCAGTACCATCAACATCCGCGACCAAGCAGGGGCTATCATCGCTAGTGGTGGGGTATCTGAAACCGATAACACATTGCTCACCGCACGCCTGCCCAATGACCTGCCCAATGGTGCATATGTGGTAGAATTGCGCCCCGCCTTCACCAGTGATGGTCATGTGTATGCCGAAAGCCGTGTCTTTTTCATCGGCGAGGCAATCGGCAATATAGACCTGTCCGCCAATGTGACCGCCATCCCACTCGAAATTATTTGGCGTGTGTTGACCGTTGGCGCGAGCCTCATTTTATTTGGCACATTAGCACTTTATAGTTGGGTACTCATCCCCGCATGGCGTAATCCAACACACAAAGCAGGTTTTTTGCCCCCACGCCTGATGAATCGCTTACATGCTCTGCTTGGATTTAGCCTATTTTTTGGATTCATCGGGAACGGCTTGGCGCTCATCCAACAAACGATGGTCTTTTTTAATATTTCTTTTGAGCAAGCCATCCAACCCCAGTTCTGGGATTTGGTGCGTGTCGGGTCACGGTTTGGGGATGTTTGGATGTGGCGCATGGTCATCATGAGCCTGTTTGGAATAATATTCCTCGCCACCCTCACCTATCAAAAACAATATCCAGAGTTTGTTTATCCGTTTTGGGTGGCAGGGTTATGGCTTGGGGCGCTCATTTTGGGGACATTTAGCATCACCAGTCATGCGGCGGGAGCATTAACGATTGCATGGGCAGGGATTTTTATAGATTGGGGGCATCGGCTCGGTGTGGCGATTTGGGTGGGCGGATTATTTGCCCTAGTCGTCATTTTGCCGATTGCACTCATTCCATATACAGGAGACCAGCGATTATCTGTCTTGCGCGTGGTGGTGAACCGATTTTCGGGCGTAGCGGTTGGGGTATTAGCGGTTGTGATTGCTAGTGGCATCTATAGCGCATCCAATTGGATTTATGGCGGAGATGAATTGAACAGCAGTTTTGGGACATCGCTCATCACGAAAATCATCCTCATTACCCCATTATTAGCCATTGGTGGGATGAATCATCTCATAGCGCATCCAGACCAATTTGCAAAATTGCGCCGATGGATAAATCCGCAATTACGCCAATTCATGAATATCACCCGCATCGAAATTTTGTTGGCAGGGATGGTCATCATCAGTGCCAGCACATTGAGCGCAACGCCTATCCCAAAACCCGCATTCATCCAAACCGATGCACAAGCACCATCTGCTAGTCAGACCATAGGTGATATGACTGTTTATATGAGCATTACTCCGGGCGGGGCGGGTGTGAATACATTCGATATTCGCCTGTCGCGTGAGGATATGCCCATCACTGATGCACAAATACAAGTGATGAATCAATCCCCATCACAAGATAAACGGGGCGATATTCACCTCGCAGAAGCGATAGATGGTGGGGTGTATGTATCGGCAGGGACAGAAATTGACCGTGAGGGTGAGTGGTGGTCTGTGGTGAATATCACCCACGAAGGAATTACCAACCGCGCTGTGTTTACTTGGGATATAAATGCCGATGCGGGTATTAT
>CALDGT010000367.1 GCA_937942935.1 uncultured Chloroflexota bacterium
CAACTACAGCAGATGTGCGGGTTGTGGGGATGTTGCGCCCTAACGATAGCCTAAGCGAACAGGCGCTAGATGACTTGCTCATCGCTGATATTGCTACGGCACAAGAATTAGTCGGTAGCCCAAATATGATTTCGCGCATAGACCTTATCTTGCCATCCGAAAATGCAGAGGATTGGTTCACCAAAATTGAAGCAATTTTGCCAGCAGGGGCGCAACTCATCCCGACCAGTCGAAATACAGGCACATTGGCACAAATGACGGGGGCATTTGAACTGAATTTGCAAGCCCTCAGTTTATTGGCGTTGGTGGTGGGGGTGTTCCTCATTTATAACACGGTGACATTTAGTGTGGTGCAACGTCGCCCAATTTTGGGGATTATGCGCTCGCTTGGTGCGACCAAATATCAAATTTTTTCGTTGATATTGGGCGAAGCGATGGTATTAGGATTGGTTGGCACGTTGCTTGGTTTAGGGCTTGGTGTGATTTTTGGGCGTTTGGCGGTGAACATTGTCGCCCAGACCATCAGTGATTTGTACTTTACAGTGAATGTCCAACGGATTAGTGTTGCACCATTCACCCTCATCAAAGGGGCAGGGATTGGGATTTTTGTCAGCTTGGGCGCGGCGACCCTGCCTGCTTATCTGGCGACCCGTACCCCACCCGCAGGCGTGATGCGCCGTAGCGACCAAGAAGCAAATACCCGCGCTTTGTTGCCATATATCACACTCGGCGCGGTTGGCTTTTTGATTGCAGGGGTGTTGTTACTCCAAATTCCCACCCAAGACATCATCATCAGTTTTGTGGCATTATTTGCGATTGTGTTGGGAGGTGCATTTTTTACGCCGATTGTTTTGGTTGGTATGATAACCACCCTTACACCTGTTATGGGGCGTTTATTTGGTGTGGTTGGGCGGATGGGAGCGCGGGCAGTGGTGCGCTCACTCAGCCGGACATCGGTAGCGGTGGCGGCATTGACCATTGCTGTGAGTGTGATTGTTGGGGTGAGCGTGATGATTGCAAGTTTTCGGTCTACGGTATCCGTTTGGCTCGAAAACACATTAGGGAGCGATATTTATGTGAGTCCGCCTTTGCTCACCTCGAATCGGGCGACGGTGGATGTTGACCCATCCATGCGCGAACTTGTTGGGGCGGTTGAAGGGGTAGATAGATTATCGGCATCACGGTCTAT
>CALDGT010000368.1 GCA_937942935.1 uncultured Chloroflexota bacterium
CGTTGGATGGCTTGGTCGAGGGCTTTGAATTGACCGAGTGCATAAATGACCGCTTTTCGGAGGGGTGCATTTTTTGGCTCTTTTTTATACACACGCATCAGCGCGATAATCGCCTTTGGTTCGCCGCACTCACCTAGCCATTGGGCGGCGACAATGCGTTCTGGAGTTGGGCGTTTTGGATTTGCCAAAATCTTCATTCGCTGAGTGACCTGTGCATCAAATTCGGCGATTTTACGCTCTATCTCAGCATTATCACCGCCCATATCATCTAGCAAGTCTAAATCGTCATCAAAACTCATAAAACGCCCTCATCAATCGGTCATATTATCGTCATTATTATAGTGCCGATTGTTTATCAGCACCAGTTATGAGGGATTAAATCCCGTTGATAACCTGTGATAGCCCCGATTCAAAATCTATAACAGGCTGAAAAGCTAATTTTTGTCGTGCTAAGGTGACATCGGCACACGAGTGCAAAATATCACCTGCGCGGGGTGGGGCATATTGTGGCATGATGTTTTTATTCATCACCCGATTGAGTGTGCTTACCAGTTCATTGACGCTAATCCGACTACCGGTTGCGATATTCATCACTGTTCCTGCGATATTAGGGGCGGTGGTGGCGAGGATATTGGCATGAACGATATTATCCACATGCGTAAAATCACGAGTAGCTTCGCCTGTCCCAAAAATGATGGGTGCTTCATCGGCTTGCATCTTAGCGATAAATTTGGGGATGACGGCGGCATATTGGGATGATGGGTCTTGTCGTTGCCCGAACACATTAAAATACCGAAAGCTGACTGTTTCGAGTCCATATTGGCGATAAAACGTGTTCATATAAATTTCGCCAATCCATTTAGAGACCCCATAAGGCGAAATTGGTTTGGGTGTCGCATCTTCAGTTTGAATAGGGCGATTATCATCACCATAAACAGCCGATGAACTGGCAAAAATGACCCGCTTTATGCCAGCCTCTTGTGAGGCTAATAAAACATTGAGCGTCCCCGTCACACTCACATCATGCGTGATTTTGGGATGCGCGAGGCTATATGGCACAGAGACAATCGCCGCATGGTGAAAAACATAATCGGCATGAGTAAAATGTGGGCGGATAGCATCGAAATCAGTGACGCTGATTTGTGCAATTTCCAAATCGCCATTCAAGCCACGCAAATAAGCCAAATTTTCGGCTTTCCCTGTGAATAGGTTGTCTATAATACGGACTTTATGCCCGTCCTTGAGCAGGCGCTCTGCTAAGTGTGACCCGATAAACCCTGCTCCGCCTGTGACGATATAAATAGCCATATCCGCCTCATCCTATAGACTTATTTTATCAAAATGTGTAAGGGCGCAACTGATGTGCGCCCTTATATAGTCTCATTATATCAAATAATAGGGTATCGAAATTTAGCGGTCTGTCATTGGCATGATGATATGGACAAAATCATCACGATTTTCGAGGCGAATAACACCGGGTGAGCCTGTGCCGTTGCTTTGGAAGATGACATTGTAATCATTAATCACATTCAACACATCCATCAGGTATTTGATATTGAAGGATACATTCAATGCTTCTCCCTCAACGCTTGTTTCAATGACACTTTCATTATCGCCACGCTCATTACTCTTGCTTGTCACCATAATTTTCCCCACATCATTTGGACTTTTTGCAGGGTCAATGATGATACGTCCACTGGAATGATTATCCCGCGCAAAAACATCGGCACGTTGGCAAATCCGCAAAAAGTCGGATGTCGGGACGGTGCAAGAAGTGCGAAAATCTTTAGGGATAATTGCCGAAATATCTGGGAATTTGCCTTCTAAAATTTGTGACGAAATGACCACATTTTTGGTTTGGAAGGTGATGACATCCCGTTCTTTTGGCAAGGTGATGAGGATTTCGCTATCTTCATCGCCAATAATTTTCGCCACATTCGACAATGCGCGTGCAGGGATGACCAACTCAACCGGTTTGGGCAACTTTTCCATCAGTTTTGTGCTACGTACCGCCAAACGATACCCATCACTGGCGGTCAAGGTGAGGTTGTCACCATCAATTTTCATCAAAACACCCGTCAAAATGGGGCGATTATCTTCTGTGGCAGAAGCGAAAACGGTTTGGGCAATCATCTCTTTTAATATCTTGCCCTCTATTGCAAGGTCGCCATCTGTTTGTTCTGGCACAGGTGGAAATTCGCTGGCATCAATCCCCTTAATATTGGCTTTGGTTGAGCCACAGCGCAAATGTACTGTTTGAGTGGCTTCATCCAAATTGAGTTCCACTTTTTCTGGCGAGAGTTTTGAGACCAAATCTTGTAAGGTTTTGGATGGTAATGTGATTCCGCCCTCTTTGGTGATACTTGCACCAATCCAGCAGGTGATACCCATACCCAAGCTCATGTCAATGGCGGCAAGTTTTAATTTTGAGCTATCAGTTTCGATGAGGATGTTCCCTAAGACGGGCATGGTCGGGCGAGATTCTATCGCGTTCTTAACGATATTAATTCCCTTTAAGAGATTTTCTTGTAAAACAGCAACAATCATGGCATTTTGACCCTTATATATCCCAAATTTATCCCAAGTATATCATAAAATGAGAGAAAGTAACAACATTTAGAGAATTAAAAACCGCCTGCGTGAGGGGGGACACAGCAGGCGGCTTGCACATGGAAGAGCTAGAATAGCTCTGTTCCTAAAGACTAAATCCACGAACTTGGAAACGACACATTCGTACCACTCAAGAGGGAATCAACACAACCCAACCAAGTTCGCATCTCGTTAATGATTATAAGATAGTTCACAGGGCTAAATTTTTTATGAACTATCTATGAGTACGTCATTAGAACTATGGCGCGATAGGCTCGTAAGTCGGAATTCCGCCCACAGGTGCGTTTGATGTCGGTTGGTTGCTGGCATTGCATTGGGCTTGTGCGATGACCAATTTGCTATCGGCATTGGCACTATAAAATAACCCAAGTGCCGCTTGATATTGTGCAATCGCTTGGCAGGCGCTTGCCCCCGCCACCAACGCATCACCATAGGCGACATACTCATCAAAAAGCAATTCGGTCAGGTTAATTCCCTTATAGGTGCTTTGATAGGTGATGATGGTGTTAATTCTTTGGATAGCAATGCCATGATTTCCAGAACCCGATGCGCTAACCACATTCAGATATAATCCTGCGATGAGGCGCTCATAATTGAGGTCGCCAATATCGCCATATTCTTCTGCCAAATCGGTCAGGCGAATGGCTTCTGCGAGGGTCTCTAATGAGGCATATAACGGGCGGGCTTGTCGTGTGAGGACAGTGTTCATCAATCCGCGAACCGAATTGCGTTCATAATTTTCGTCTACACGGATGATAATATCGAGTGTGTTATAGGCTTCTTCTAATTGTCCCGCATTGATTTGTTGTTGTGCGGTGGCAAATAAAGCTGGCAAGTCGAATTGTCCATTGGGATTAATTGTCGCTACTGCTTGCGGGGTGGCAGTTGGTTGTGATTGAACGACTTCGATAGTTGCTGTAGGTGTATATTGGTTAATATATGCGGTAGCAGTCGCTTGATAAATGGGCAATTCTGGCAAATTTGGCGCATATTGAAGCAAATAGGCGAGCCGTTGCTCTATGCGTGCGCGGTCATTATAAACAAAATCTTGTGGCAATTGTGTGAGTTGCAAACGGATGATTTGTTGTTGAATGAGGGCAGTGGCGGTCACTTGCAGTTCTGGCACTTGAGGGACACCGGGTGTCTGTTGTAAGAGTGCATTCAAGCGCAATTGAAAATTATAATCATTCATCATGGCAACATCAGTGGGGATGCGCCGTAAGGTTTCATTGATAAATTCGACTTGGGTGGCGGTAGCATAACCATTAGAAAGGCGTTGTCCTTCTGTCCAGCCTGCCGCGCCAGCCAATACCACAATTATCACACCCATTAAGAGGATGAATATCCCCATTATGCTCCATATCAAGCACCCCGGACCACGCACACCCCCATCATCTATCATTTCTTCTTCTGCTTCTTCGGGTGGTGGTGGCACACTGCCATAATAATTCGA
>CALDGT010000369.1 GCA_937942935.1 uncultured Chloroflexota bacterium
TCGGGATTTATGACTTGTCTACACTCATCTTGATGTTTGGGTTGAATGCCATGATGAACTTGTTTGGCTTGATGATGGAATTGCATAATCAAACCACCACCAAAACCGATTGGACAGCCTTCATCTATGGTTGTATTGCGGGCATCATCCCATGGATTGTGATTATTTTGTATTTGGTCGGTGCGGCACAATCGGTAGATACCGAAATCCCCGGATTTGTGTATATCATCATCGCATCAATTTTCATTTTCTTCAACATTTTTGCCCTCAATATGTGGTTACAATATAAGGGTGTTGGTCCGTGGAAAAATTATATTTTTGGTGAACGGATGTATATTATCCTTAGCCTTGTCGCAAAATCTGCGTTGGCGTGGCAAATTTGGTCAGGTCAATTGCAACCGAACTAGAAGGTGTGGGCAGATGATGGTATTGTGCCGTCATTTGCCCATCTCATTAGGGGCGAATGAGTGATAAAACTGCGCCGAGTCGTTTGGCATCGCTTGCTAATAATTTGGCTAAGGCTCGCCCACTTTCGACCATAAATTGATACCGTTCTTCGATAGGATAAGCCTCCGATGCCACACGCAATAATGCGACAATGAGGTCATCGGATGGCACTTCGGACGCATTCATCACCAACCGAAAAAATTCTTTGTTTTGGGTGAAATAATATACTTCTTCGGCGGTACATTCGCGCACAACCGACAAACTCATCGGTGGACGAGGGGGGAGGCTGTGCATAAAATTACGCCATAACCCATAACCGATATTTAGCACACTCACTTCAACCGGAATCATCCGATTCTCGCGCTGGTCACGCAAAATATTGGGGTCTACCGATTCTGCCATGACCAATTCATTCACCAGTAGGTCATCTTTAATTTCGACTGCATAAACCACACCGATAGCATATTGCGAATCATCATTGGCGATTGCCACTTTGACAAATGAGCCAAAATCATGCCGATACCCCAATTTGGTGCTGTGTGTGCCACAAGTATACCCGCGTGTACTGGCACGCAAAACGCGCCCTATGATGTCGTCTACTAATGGATTCATGCTAATTTGTCCTTACTCATAAATCTGATTATAATTGCGCTTGCTGTTGAAAGGCGGGTCTATATAACATAAATCCACACTATCCGTTGGGATGTTATTGCGTAAAACATCCAAATTATCCCCATAATACAGACTTTTCATCATAACATTCCTTACACGGCTATCAAAATATGGGCTAAAATAGTTGGCATATCGTCCATTTTAGCATAAAAAAGCAAATTTGTTCAAATTATAATCTTTATAGAGAGGAACAACCTATGAAACGTTGGAACGGATGGGGCGATACCACCCATCATAGTCACTTACCCACAGGGGCAGATATATTTTTAGAATCTCGCGTAGGCAAAGCCACCCCACCCAAAGATGTTACATTGAACCAAGTGGTGGCATCTGTCCCAAATAGCCGATTATCCGCACATCCCCTCATCAAAACTGACCCACAAGACCGCCTAATGCACGCACGCGGACAAAGTTTTGGGGATTGGCACGCACTCCGTACCGGTCAAATCGGGGTATTTCCAGATGGTGTTGCGTATCCCCTCAATGATGAGGATGTGAAGGCGCTCATCGCGTATGCTAAAGAGACAGGGATAAAATTGATTCCTTATGGCGGTGGGACGAGTGTGGTGGGGCATATCAACCCACAACCGAGCGACCAACCTGTTTTAACGGTGGATATGGGGCGAATGAATCGCTTGCTCTCGCTCGATGCCAATACTCGTCATGCCACCTTTGGCGCAGGGATTGCGGGTCCAGACTTAGAAGCGATGCTCCGCGCACAAGGGTTCACATTAGGACACTATCCACAATCGTTTGAATACTCGACACTTGGCGGGTGGATTGCGGCACGGTCTAGTGGACAACAATCGTTGCATTATGGCAGAATTGAACAATTATTTGCAGGTGGGCGCATGGAATCACCACTTGGGACATTAGAAATGCCATCTTTCCCTGCATCGGCGGCGGGTCCCGATTTGCGCCAATGGGTATTGGGGTCAGAAGGGCGGATGGGGATTATCACCCAAGCCACTGTCAGAATTTCGCCACAGCCCGAAACGGATGAATTTCGTGCCATATTTTTC
>CALDGT010000370.1 GCA_937942935.1 uncultured Chloroflexota bacterium
AACGCCGCGCTCATCATTTATGATTACTTAGTAGGAATTCCGCTGCCCAATAAAAAAACCGAAACCCTCACATTTTTCCCAACCCCTAGCACCATTTGGGAAGCAGGCTTTGTCTTTTTTGACGAAATTTCTCGGTGCAGACCAGACCTCCAGAACAAATTGTATCCGATAATTCATGAACGGCGGGTTGTGGGGATAAAGCTAGATAAATTGCGCCATCGCTGGTCTGCGATGAATCCGCCTGCACCAGAAGACCCCAACTTACTCACAACAAGCGGGACATATTATTTGGGGTCAGAACCATTAGACCCTGCGCTTACAGACCGTTTTCCATTTGTGGTGATGGTGCCAAATTGGAGCAATTTGAGCAAAGAAGAACGGCGCAAAGTGGTCGCGTGGGATGCCGATGATGTGACAGAAAATTATGACATCGGTTTGGCGGAAATGGTCGAAGAGGTTGCTTTGCTTGTACCAGAAATTGAGGCGAGTTTTGCCTCTTGGTTGGGTGATTATATTGTGAGCCTGATGGATTTACTCGAACAAGCGCAACTTGCACAAAGTCCACGCCGTGCGCGGATGTTGGCGCGGAATGTGGTTGCCATTCATGCGGCGCGAATTGTGCTAGAAGGGGAGGATATAGACCCTCAAGATAGCGCAGAATTAGCATTGTTATATGGGATGCCCCAAACCGCCAATGAAGTACCCCCCTCGCATGTGAAATTGATTGCCTTGCACAAGCAAGCATGGGAATTGGCGCAATATTTAGAAGATGACAACTGGCGACAAGTATTGAGCGAATATGATATGGCTCGGCGGGTGGCACTTGCTGATGAATTGGGATTAAGTGATGCCGATTTATCGCGGATTATCACCCAAACCTTGAGCACAGAAAATTCAGATGCACGTCAGATGAGTTTGGCAGTTGCGATGTTCATCGCATTCCACCAGAAACGGGATTTAGACCCATCGGCATTTGAGCCGTTGGCACAATTGGCAAATCATGTGATTACACCA
>CALDGT010000371.1 GCA_937942935.1 uncultured Chloroflexota bacterium
TGGGAATATTCCATGTACTACCATGTGGTAAATATTTTTGTGCGGCAGAAAGTGCCACATCGCGCCGACGCAATAATTCACGGTTATTCCGTTCTAATTGACCACCGAGCAACCCACTTTCAAGTATTAGGTGAATCACCCGTTGATTTAATCCAGAGGTAGATATATCCGCCGCCTGCTTCACACGCACAAGGCGTTGATAATATGTGCCATCAGTAATCAAATAACCGATGCGGATACCGGGTAACAGCATCTTTGTGTACCCACTGGCATGAATCACGATGCCTGTATCATCGAGGGCTTTGATGGGTGGCAAGGATTCACCTTCAAAACGGAATTCATGATAAATGGCATCTTCTAAGATGGGGATATTATATTCATTCGCCAAATTCAGCAATTGCCTACGCCGATGCAATGACATCACATGCCCTGTTGGATTTTGGAAGGTCGGCATGACATAAATCAGTTTGGGCGCGTGGTCTATGATAAAATTTTCAAGGTGGTCTAAGCGAATTCCATCTTCATCGGTACAAATGCCATGCACCTGAACACGCCGTGTACGGACAATATCCAACATACCAATATAAGTCGGGTTTTCTGTGACAACCATATCCCCCTCAGATAACAAGGCTTGAATCACCAAATCTAACCCTTGTTGTGTCCCGCCTGTGATGAGGATATTATTTGGGCTACATTGAATCCCTAATGCGCTCACATAATCGCGCACAGCGGCACGCAACGGCGCATACCCTTCTGGCACTTCATAATTGAGCGCCGCCGCGCCATCGCGGTCAAGCACCTGATTAATTGCATCGCGTAAGTTTTGCATCGGGAAAAATTCGACAGGTGGCGACCCGCTACTAAAACTAATAACACCCGGTTTACGTGACATCCGCATGAGTTCGCGCAAGGAGTTATCTGGCGCAACATTCTCGGTGACGGTATTCATCACAGGGACAACTTTTTCATTGGCGGGAGCAGATGTTGTGCCATTCCCTTCTTTAGAGACAAATGTCCCTCGTCCAGCATGGGCGCTCAAAAAACCTTCTGCGCGAAGTTCTGCATACGCATTCACCACGCTAATCCGACTGATATTGAGTTGGCGAGCCAAGTCACGACTGGCGGGGAGGCGTGTGCCTGCGGGTAATTCACCACTTTCGATTTGTGACCGAATAGTACGAATCAACTGCCGATAGATGGGTTCTTCTCCATCTCGGTCTAACGCAACCAATAGTTGCGATGGGTTAAACATAATAGCTCCTGTTTGTCTGAATAGACAACCTATTGTGTTTTGAAAAGTGCTATATAGCTAGTATATACACATTCTTATAAATAAATCCGTAAGATTGTTTCCATTTAGTTCCATTTTGGACTTATTAGGTGATATATAGATAAATTGTAACTGAAAAATGTAAAAATGTTATGAGGATTAAGCTACATTTCTTCAAATTAGGTGACTCTTATACGCATCCCCTACGTACCCATTTATAAATAAATATTACACTTTATAATGTGAATATCGTCCATAAGAGGTAAGGATAAATCACTGTGCGCGTTATAATGGTCATTTTATTATTTCTTTCCATAAACCACTCCCCCATTCAAGCCAATAGCATCACCCAATGCGATATTGCATCGCTCCAATCCGCCGTTGAAACCGCAAATAATGGTGTAGACGGGGTAATTACATTTGATTGTGAGGGAATAATCACCGTCACAGAGCCATTGGTCATCCAACAAACAATGATTATCAATGGTGATGGAAAAATTATTCTGGATGGTGGTGGCGTAAATCGGCTATTTCGGGTGGCAGAAGGAGCATCGCTCACACTCGATAGCATCACCCTACAAAATGGTGTAAGTCCATCGGGTGGGGCAATTTTTAATGAGGGACACTTGACCATCATCAATAGCACCCTGACCAATAATCAAGCCTTATCTTTTGGCGGGGCAATTTTTAGTGAGGGAGGTAGCGTGACCATCATCAACAGCACCCTTAGCAACAATCAAGCAACCTCGGATGGTGGCGCAGTTTATAATGAGGCTTTTTTAACAGTCTCAAATA
>CALDGT010000372.1 GCA_937942935.1 uncultured Chloroflexota bacterium
TGGATATTTATTCAGTGTGGGCATTTTTCGGCGGATGAAAATCGGCGCAATCCCCACCATCATCGGGACCATTTTTGCCACCATTTTATTAGGTGTGGCGGTAGTTGGTGTGCGCGGTGACGCGGGATTTTTGTTATTCACGCGCACTGTATCCCCTGTCCAAACAGGCGCAAGTACCATCGCTGTAGATTTTATGGCGCGAGACGGAGTATCGAACACGCTGGATAATTGGACAGAGGTCATGCGCCAAGCATTGACCGCCAATATTATCCATTTCACCACCAGCCCACCCGGTCAACCTTTATTGCATGTGGGTGTCGCAAATTTGACCAGTTCTTGGACAGATTTGAGCATGACATTGCGTCCGTATCAATGTAGCAATCAGACCATCATGCGCTACACAACGGGCGAAATCAACGCCGTTGGGATTATTGGCATGTTGATGCCCCTCTGGATGGCACTCGGCGCGATTCCATTTTATGGTGTGGCGAAAATGCTCACCTCTGACCAAAAGGTAGCACTGCGCTTGCTCCAATGGTATCCTCTCATCCCGACGATGCTCCTCTTTTTACCCACATGGAATAGCATTTATCCGCCATTATGCTTACTTGCTTTTTGGGGGTTACTATATGCGCTCAAAGCGAATGGGATTCCATCTCTATTAGGCGCAATTTTGGCGGGTTTGGTGATGTCATTCACCACATTCTTGAATTTCGCGGTGTTGCCCATCATTTTATTGTTCGGATTATTCACACTCGGTTATTGCCTGCTCATATCGCGTAATTTTTTGCGGGCGGTACTGATTGGGCTGTGGTTTGGGGTTGGGTTATCTGCCGTCTGGGTTGGCTTTTTTATCCTCACAGGATTCACCCCATTCGATATATTTGGGGTGACATTCGATGCACATAAAGACCTTGTGCAACGCAATTATTGGGAATGGCTGGTTTTACATCCCTACGACACATTGATATTTGTCGGATTGCCGATTGTTGGGTTATTTTTCTGGGCGATTGGCAAAATGATTCGTGAACGGAAAAAAGGTTTTTCTGCACAT